>JAGOCU010000004.1:0-21159 GCA_017998555.1 Thermoflexales bacterium | reverse complement strand
GGGCCGCCAGCGCCCGCAGCGCCGAAAGTGCCGTGGCATCCAGGGCGCCGGCCGCATTCGGATGGATACCCACCGCCGCCCAGGTATCGTTCCGAACCGCGGCGAGCGCCGCGGCCCTCGCGCTGCTGCTCAAATCGAACGCTGGATTCACGAAGAATCTGACGTTGGCCGCCTTGGCGCGGGCAAAGACCTCATCCCGATCGCCATCGTAGACGTCCAGATCGAGGTGGCAGTGCGTGTCAAAAAGGTCCACTCACACTCTCAATTCGGCAGCGGTATGGCCTCGAAGCGATCTCAAAAAGACTGGGCGAGCTCGCAGTCCCGCGCGAAGCGCGGGGATTGCGAGCTCGCCCGATGTTTCTAGGATCGATTGCCCAGTCCGGCGACACGCACACCATCCTCGAGGATCGGGCGCACCAGGTCCTTCCGCAGCGTTTCGGTGTAAACCCGCACCAACGGTTCGGTGCCGCTCATCCGGACCAGCAGCCAGCCACCGTCCTCGAGCAAAAACTTGAATCCGTCTGTGCTGCTCTTGCCGACCACCTTCAATCCACCGATGCTCTCCGGCGCGGCGGCCACGAGGCGGGCGCGGACGGCCTCGCGTTGTTCGTCCGTGCATACGGTGTCGATTCGATCGTAGTAGTGCGCGCCGACTTTGCTGTACAGGTATTCCAGGAGTTGGGAGGGCGTCTTGCCCGTCTTGACCATGAAATCGAGCAGATACAGGTTGGCCAGGATGCCGTCGCGCTCCGGGACGTTGCCACGGAACGCGAACCCGCCGCTTTCTTCGCCGCCGATCAGCGCGTTCGTCTCGGTCATTTTAGGGGCCACGTATTTGAAGCCCACGCCAGTCTCATACACCGGCACATCGTAGATCTTCCCGAGCTTGTCCAGCATCGAGGTTGTGCTGAGCGTTTTGACAATCGGGCCGCGCTGCCCCCGGATCTCGAGTAGATACAAGGCCAGCAAGCCGAACACCGAGAGTTGGTTGATGAACTGGCCATGTTCGTCACCCAGGCCGCACCGGTCAGCGTCGCCATCGGTGATGCAGCACACGTCCGCCTTCAGTTCAACCGTTGTGCGCAGGCCAACGTCCACGTTTGGCGGGATGGGTTCCGGCCGCTTCATCTCCGGGAACGATGGATTGCGCGAGTTGTGGATCTCATGCACGCGGGTCTTGCCCCCGCCGATGATGCGGGGCAGCCAGCCCGCGCCGTTGCCCCACATGGCGTCCATGACGATGTTCAAACCGGCATCCCGGATCGGGCCGACGTCGATCAGGGTGGCCAGATTCGCAAGATAGTCAGTCGAAGCATCGAATTTCTGAATCAGCCCCTGAGAGACGGCGGCCGCATAGCTCATCGACCTGGCGCCGCCGGCGGGCGGAATGCCCGCCTCGATCGCGGCGAGACCGGCCGGACTGATCGCGCCGCCGGTCGCATCGCGAACCTTGAAGCCGTTGTCCTGGGGCGGGTTATGGCTGGCGGTGATGTTGATGGCCCCCAGGGCGCGCCGGGCCGGCACGGCAAAGGCAATCACAGGGGTGGGTGTCGCGCCGTCGGTCAGCCATACCTTGATCCCGTTGCCGGCGAGCACTTCGGCCGCGGTGGCCGCAAAATCCTCGGATTGGAATCGCTTGTCATGCCCGACCACGACGCTCGGCGCTTCGCCAGACCGGGCGGTGGTCAGGATGTAGCTGGCGAAGCCTTGCGCCGCGCGCCGCACATTCGCAAAGGTGTAGTCGTCGGCAATCCGCCCGCGCCAGCCGTCGGTCCCGAATTTGATGTCGCTCATGGTGTGTTTTCCTTGAAGAACGGCGCGCGCCGCGCCGGCTTGTCCCTTGATTATCGTCGCGCGAGCAACAGACTCATCAGCGTTTCCGCGACGGCATCGGGATCATGGCGGATGGAGTCTTGCTTCTGCCAGAGGTCGCGCTTCATATCCGAGATCTCCGCCAGGTCCTTGACCACGGGTGTCACGCCCAGCGCCGTGATTCGCGCGTTTTCGGCGTCAGTCGGCAGCAGCACATGCACGCCATCGGCCGCATACAGCCGGACCGCATGAGACGAAGGGGCCCGCGAGTTGAGCAGCGCATAGTCCAGGACGCCCTCGCCGAGATATCGCGTGATCTGGAACACGTGATCGTAAAGCGTGAAACCATCAGTCTGGCCGGGCTGGGTGGTGTTGTTGCAGATATAGGCGACCGTGGCGCTGGATTCGCGAATGGCCGCGGCGATGTCTTCGAACGCCAGACAGGCGATCACTGTCGTGAACAGGCTGCCGGGGCCGATCGTGATGAGATCCGCGTCGCGGATGGCGGCGATGCAGGGTTCGTAGGCGCGGGCGGCCGGATCCTGGATGTACACCCGCCGGATATCGGGCTTGCCAAGCGCGCGCACATTGAACTCCTGCTCGATGATCTGACCGTCCACCAGTTCGGCGCAGATGTGGGTGCTGCTGATCGTAACGGGCAGGATATTGGCCTTGACCCCCGCCATGTTCTGCATCAGCTCGACAGCCTGCCCAAAGTGACCGGTCATCTGGGTGATGGCGGCCAGCATGAGGTTACCAAATGCCACGCCATCCAGGGTCGTGTTGTTTGGGACGCGAAGTCGATGCTGCATGAGCTGCGCCATGAAGGCCTCGTTCGTGGCCAGGGTGGCGATCGCGTTGCGGATGTCTCCGGGCGCCGGGATGTTTGCCAACGCCCGGACTTTTCCGGTGCTTCGGCCTGTGTCGGTTACGGCCACGATCCCGGTGAGAGCGTCGAGGTGATTGCTCAACCCAAGCAGCACCTGCACGGCGCCGCAGCCGCCGCCGATGGAGACGGCCTTGATGTGTCGATTGGTCATGCGCTTGTCCTGTGGGTGTATCCTTGGCAACTCAATCATGTTTCGAAAAATCGCGTTTGTCGCCTTGATCGTCCTTGCCGCGATCTCGGGCGTGCTGGTCGCCAAGTTTATCGTTGATCCGCCTCAATATACGCCCGTCGCCCAAAGTGGCGGGATGGTGGTCTCCAATCCGCGCCAGATCCCCGACTATGCCCTGGTGGACATGAACGGTCAGCCGTTCAAACTCAGCCAGTTGAGGGGCCGCTCGGTGCTGATCTTTTTTGGTTACACCTTCTGCCCGGACGTCTGCCCGTTGACGCTGGCCGAGCTCAAACAGATCAAAGCGTTGCTGGGGCCGAACGCCGCGGATGTTGCCGTGCTCTATATCAGCGTCGATCCCGAGCGCGACTCGCCTGAAGTGCTCAAGCGCTATATCGGTGCTTTTGATCCGGATTTCCTGTCGGCCACAGGCGATATCGAAACGGTGCGCCGCTTCGCGACGGAGTTTGGGGCTGCTTTCGAAAAGCAAAAGCCCGCAGGCACGTCGGCGAGCTATCTCGTCGCCCACACCAGCTTCACGTATTTGTTGGATCGCGACGGACGTTGGCGCATGACATTTGCCTTCAAGACGCCTGTCGAAGAAGTCGCCCGCGAGACGCTCCGGATTGCCCAGGAACGATAACAAACGGCGAGATCGCGGCCCGGCGCTGATCCCGGGATGACTTGCGGACAACACAAAAAGCCGGGCGCAAAGACGCCCGGCTTTTTCCAGTTGCGAGTAGGGTTCAGCCCAGCTTTTGCTGCTGGAGTTGCTGCAGCGTCCGCTCGAGCGCATCGTTGAGCTGGCGTTGCTTTTTCTGCGTCTTGACGGGCGCTGACTGGGTCAACGTCGAACCGCGATGCCCCTGGCGCGCGCGCTGCATCGCCGCGGCCATGGGGGAGATTTCCTCCTCCGGCCCCGACGAAAGCGCCATGTCCTCAGGATTCAAGCCATCGAGCTTCAGGTCGATGCGCTTGCGGGATGGGTCAACGAACGTGACCCGCACATCGACATCCTCGCCCACGGCGACGAAATCCCCGACATTGACGAAGCCGCCACCGAACGACGCCGACTTGAGCAGCCCTTCGCGTTCGGCGCCAATCTCGACATAGGCCCCGTTGCGCTCGATCCGGGTGACCTTGCCCCGATAGGCTTCGCCTTTCTTGACGTTGTCCCAGGGCAGGGCGGCCGGTTCGAACATGGTGAAGCCAATTCGGCGCTTTTCTTCGCTGGCTTCCATCACCCACAGCTTTTCCAGCACATCCCCGACCTTCGGGCGGTTGGACAGGGTCATGAGGTTGAACGGCACCAGGCCGTGCTTGGGCCCGTCGAAATCGACGAACACGCCAAACTTCTCAACCGCGACGACCTTGACGCTCTCAAGGACGGCTCCTACCTTGAGGTCGGCCCAGTCCATCGCGGGCGGCTTGTGCATCGTCAAGTCGACGCGGCGCTTCTCAGGGTGCACCGCCGTTACGTTGACCTCGACGGTATCGCCCGCCTTGAAGGCATCGGCGACCCGGGTGACCGGTCCGCCGCCCTGGGCGATCATCTTGGAGATGTGCAGATAGCCGTCGACGCCTTCGCCGAGGCTGATCAGCGCGCCTCCAAGATCGACGCGCGTGACGGTGCCCGTATGACGGGATTTGACAGTCATGCCATCGGGCATTGGCGCGACGACGGCAGGCTGCTCAGGGGTGGATTCAGGGGTGGTCTCTTCGTTGCTCACTACTCGCTCCTCTAATTTGCGGCCGTGTATTTTACCGCATCGACGAGGCGCACCACTTCGCGCCTGGGCCAGCCCGACAAATTGGCGACTTCCGCCGCGGCGTCACGTCCGGAATAGCCAGTTTTCAGGCGCTCGCGCAGCGCGGCCTCGACTTCGCCGAGTTCCCAGGCCGTGACCTCCGGCTCAACCGCGCCGCCAATAACGAGGACGTATTCGCCGCGTGGCGGCTGCGCTTCCAGGTGGGCGACCGCGCCTGCGCAGGTCCCGCGCCAGAACGTTTCAAAGCGCTTGGTGATCTCCCGCGCGATGCAAAGCGGCCTTCCGGGGAAGGCCGCGGCCAGGGCTTTCAGGGTTTCCTCAATCCGGTGAGGAGACTCGTAAACAAGCGTTGTGCGTTGTTCGTTTCGAAGCCCGGCAACCCATGCCGACAGCCCGCTTTTCTTGCGCGGCGCGAACCCCGCAAAGGTGAACTGGTCGGTGGGCAACCCGGATGCGGCCAGCGCGGCGATGGCGGCGCAGGCGCCGGGGATCGGGGACACCGCATGCCCGCGCGCGATCGCGGCGACCACGAGCTCGTAACCGGGATCGTTAATGCCCGGCGTCCCCGCGTCGCTGACCAACGCAACATCTCCAGTCTCGAGCGCCGAGAGAATGGCGTCCGCCCTGGATGCCGATGTGTGCTCGTGGTAGCTTGTGGTGGGCGTGGCGATTTCATAGCGGTCCAGCAGCACCCTGGTGGTCCGGGTGTCTTCCGCCGCAATCAGGGCCGCTTCGCGCAGAATCCGCACGGCCCGAAAGGTGATGTCCTCCAGGTTGCCGATGGGCGTGGCGACCAAATACAGCGTTCCCATGCTTCAGCCTCAGTTGGCGCGTTCGATCGTCGCGCCGGTCTTGAGGGCGGCCAGCCACTTTTCCATGGCGGCCTGCTGCAGACGCGATTGGTCTTCGATCGTCAAGGCCCGGGTCTGGCGCTCGGTCACCTTGATGATGTGAAAACCGATCGGACTCGCGACGACGCCGCTCACGGTATTGACATTCAGCGCGAAGGCTGCATCTTCCACTTCCTGCCACACCACTGAGCCGGTGCCGCGGGCGAACCATCCCAGATCGCCGCCAGCGGGCCGGGTGCTGGTGTCGATGCTGTTGGCCTGGGCAAGCGCGCTGAAGCTGCTTCCGCGCTGCGCCTGGGCGAGGATGCGGTCAGCCTCCGCCCGAGTGCTCAGCACAATCTGCCACGCGTGGACATATTCGGCCGTTCGGGGCAGTTGGGCGACGATGCGGTCGCGCAACGCGGCCAGCGTGAGATCAGCGCGGGCGAGCTCGCGCGCATCGTCCTCCGACATGCGGCTCTGTTTGAGCCAGGCGAGGTAGGCATCTCGTCCCCCCCGCAGTTGAGTGAGGGTCTTGATCTCCTCGTCGATGTCTCGGTCGGCCACGGCCACGCCAAGCCGTTTTGCTTCCTGTTCGATCAGAGTCTGCTCGATCAGGGCGTCCAGCGCAACGCTGGAAAGTTGGGCTGACAACTGCTTGCCGGCGGCGGAATTCGGGTCTGGCCGGGAAGGATCGGCCGCGACATAGCGCGCTAACTCGGTGTCGAATCGCGCCCGAGAGATCTCCTGCCCATTGACGCGCGCGGCATACAGCGCGCGGGTGGGGGCCGCCGTGGGCACAATCGATGGCCTGGGCGTGTTCGTTGCCGCCGGCGCGCCGCCCGTTGCCGACGCCACGCCGCCCGTTGCCGACGCCACGCTGAGCGGCTTTGTTGGCGAGGCGCTGGGTGCGGGCGATGCCGGTGAGGGCAGAACAGGCGTGGGGCTTGAGCAACCCGCCAGGGCAACACTGGCAGCGGCGATGAGCAGACGGCGAATCAACATCGGGTGGGTATTGTAGTTGGCGACGCCAGCGACGACTTTCAACTTCGCCGCCGCCGGGTGATCAGAAAGAGGAGGGTCCCTGCGAAACCGGTTGCGGCAGCGGCGATGGCGGCGACCACGAAGGCGGCGGCCAATGCGCTCGCCTCAGGGTCGTCAATCGTGCCGTCAAGAACAGCCGCCTTCGTCCGTTGGACGTACTCGCTCCTTGGCGACACGCGCGCAGCGGCCTCGCCCAGGCGCGCCTCAAGCCAGGCGATGTCTTCGGACGTTATCCCCGAGCGGCTCATCGGTCGGCCTCCATCAGTTCGCGAAGCTGTTCCAGGGTCCGGTGATAGAGCGACTTGATGGCGCCCTCGCTCCGGCGCATGATCTGGCCCACTTCCGAATTCTGGAGTTGCTGCGAGAATTTCAGGGCCAGGAGCTGTTGCCGCTCTTCGGGCAGTTTGTGATAGGCCCGGGTGAGCCTTGCCCGATCCGCCCGCGCGTCGATGCGGGTGTCCGCGTCGTCGTGATGGTGCGTCTCGCGCGGCTCGATGTCGTCGAGGCTGACAAGCGGGTGGCGGCCATTGTCGCGATGAAAGTTCGCGACAACGTTGTGGGCGATTCGATAGAGCCAGGCGGTAAACGGCACCCCTCGGTCGTCATACGAGCCAATATGCTTCAGCGCGCGCATAAACACCCGCGCGGTAAGGTCCTCAGTGTCATCATGATTGCCCACTCGATAGTAGACATACCGGTAGATCGTCGCGACATGCCGCTCATATAGCGTCCCGAATAGGGCCGGCTCATCGCGCGCAGCCCGGGCCAGGGCCTTGTCCTCGCGCGGGTCTCCCACGGCGAGGGACGGGAAGGGCGAATCCTGAGCGTCTTGCGTCATGTTGAACACGACCCGGTGGCCGCGTCGCGTCATTCTATAATGCCTTTCAGTGATCTCGGTCGTCATCCCAACGTGGAACGGGGCGCGTCACCTCCCGGTCTGCTTGTCCGCGCTGCGCGCCCAAACGCTCCCGCCGCTCGAGGTCATCCTCGTCGACAACGCGTCCACGGATGGGACGCGCGAACTCGTCGGGGCGGATTTCCCCGAAGTGCGGCACATTTTGCTGCCGCGCAACCTGCTCTTTGCCGGCGCGTGCAATATCGGCTTCCGAGCCGCCTCCGGCGACATGATTGCCTTGTTGAACAACGACACCGAGGCGGATTCACGCTGGCTCGAGCGGGTCCAGGCGGCCTTTGACGTCCATCCGGACGCGGGTTTTGTCGCCAGCAAGCTCCGCCTTTTTGACCAGCGCGAAAAACTCCATTCGGCCGGCGACGGCTATTCTGTTCGGGGCGTGCCTCAGAACCGGGGCGTCTGGCAGGTTGATACCGGCCAGTTCGATGACGAATACGTGTTTGGGGCGTGTGGCGCGGCGTCGGTCTATCGCCGTTCGATGCTTGACAAGGTCGGTCTTCTCGATGAGGAGTTCCAGTTCTCATGCGAAGACGTCGACTTGTCGTGGCGGGCTCAACTTGCGGGCTACAAGTGCGCGTTCGCCCATGACGCGGTGGTCTATCACAAGGTCAGCGCGACCGGGGGCGGTGTGCTGAACAGCTATTACGACGGACGCAACGCGATCTGGCTCCTGGCCAAGGATGTGCCCGGTGTTGTGTTGCGAGCTCATGCCGGCGGGATTCTGCGCGAGCAGTTGCGGATCACCCGCGACGCCTTGCGCGCCTGGCGCGGACAGGCGGCTCGCAACCGGTTGAAGGGGCAGTTGGCCGGCTTGTTTGGGCTGCCGAGGATGCTCCGCCGGCGGCGGGCAATCCAACGGAGCAGGGTCATCTCATCGGCGGATGTGCTGGCTTTGCTCAGCCCATAGCGGATTCACAGAGAGATGCTGCTGGAGGCGTTCACGGCGCCGGCGTGGGGGTGGGCGCAAATGTCCGGCGCCACACAAACCGGCGCGCAACACTGGGCGGACTCAGATCTGCATATTGGCGCGCGCCCGTGACAGGGTTGACCGAGACGAGTTCCTTCACCTGCACCCACCACGCGAAAGAACGTTCATCCAGTCCGCCGAGAATGTCGGCGCTGATCTTGAGCGAGGTGGCCTTCGTCTCGAAGATCGGGACAGTGATGGCGCCCGCGGGCTGAATCTGCACGACATACCATTCGCGCTCGCGCAGGATTCCGGCCGATAGCCACAACAAAGCCACGGTATCGGTCGTCCCGGTGATGATCTCGCCGTCCTGCGGTCCGATCAGGCTCGGCGCTGAGTATCCGCCGCGCGGGGTGGGGGTGCGAGCGACGACTGGCGTCGTGGTGCTGGCGGGCGTCGGCGTTGCGAAGTTCAGGGTCAGCTTCTGGCCGATCGAGATGCTGCAGTCCTCGTCAAGCTTGTTCTGGGCGATGATCTGGCGCACGGTGATCGGGAACCGCTCGGCAATGATCCCGCACACGTCACCGGGCCGCACCTCGTAGACGAGTTGCGGGGGCAGCGTCGCGGTTGGGATGGCCACATCGGTGGGCCGGGGGGTTTCGCCCGGGCGCAAGGTGGGGGAGGGCCCTGCCGTGGGGGTGGGCGCGGGTATGCGCAGGGACGCGCCTTCGACAATGAAGCACCCGCCGCCGAGCAGACTGATATCGTTATACGCCGCCAGCTCGCGCACTGACAGGCTGAACTGCTCGGCGATGTCGCCGCAGGTATCGCCAAAGCGGACGACATAGGTGGCCCGAGGCGAGACGGTTGGTGTGGGCCGTATCGGCACCGCCGTCGGTGGCGTGGTTGCCGTAGGCGCCGGGGTGTTGGTGGGCGCCCGGGTCGAGGTGGCGGTCCGGGTTGGCGTGATGGTCGGCGCCACCCCAATCGCGCTCGGGTCCAGCTCAAGCACCGCCCGGGCGCCAAGCACGAGCCCGCCGATGACGATGACAACCCCGATCACGCCCCAGGGCAGGCGTCGAATCACGCCGCGAATGAACCGGCCGAAGGTGGGGCGCGGCGCGGCCAGCGCCGGCGCCGGGGGCGAACTGTCATCGCGCGGCGCGATGTCGACGATGACGGGTTCGGATTCGTGGCCGCAGATCGGACAGATGGCCAGATCCGCGGCCATCTTCGAACTGCAAGAAGGGCACCGACGCGTGGTCTTGCCCGCGATCGTCTGCATGCGCGTTGTCAGGCGGGCTTCAGGCCATCCAGACCCAGGCTCGCGGCGTTGGCCTGCATGGCGGCAAGCACGATCCCAATGTGCTCATCAAGAGGCACGCCGAGCGCCCGGGTCGCCTCTTCAATCTCCTCCCGATGCACACCCGCGGCAAAGCCCTTCTCCTTCCACTTTTTCTTGATGGACGAGAGCTGCACATCGGCGATGTTTTTCGAGGGCCGAACGAAAGCGACGGCTGCCACCAGTCCGGTCAATTCGTCGACGGCGACCAACGTTTTCTCCATATCCGTTGTCGGATGAACGCCGGTCCGCTCCGTGGCATGGGCCAGAATCCCCTGCAGAATCTCCTCGGGCCAACCGCGCTCGCGCAGGACCTTGACACCCATCACGGGATGGCACTCATCGCCCGTGAGCGTCGGATAGCGCTGGTAGTCAAAGTCGTGAATCAGGCCAAGCAGCCCCCACATCTCAGGATCTCCGCCGTAGCGTGGCGCATAGGCTCGCATTGCAGTCTCCACCGAGAGCATATGCCGGATGAGAGCCGGGTCCGTCGTCCATTCGGTCACAAGCGCCCAGGCGGCGGCGCGGTCGTGGGGGTGTTCTTCTACTGTCATGAAAGGCGAGTTTAGCATGCGGATGCGAGGCCCGAGGACTGCGGCCTTGATTGTGTTCGAGCTTGCCTTCGTGCCCATCTGCCTCTGTTTGGCCGTCTGGTTTCAGAGCAGCGTGAGAGGGTTCTCATCATTCTTTCACCGATTTCTGGCCGCGCGCAATCCATCATTTGAGCAAATGCGACGCCTTCCCATTCGAATGAATCCAACAATGCTATCCATCATGGTCGGGGTCGCGGCGTGCGCGCTCCTGGCCGGGTTGCGACTGTCACCCGTCGATGCGACCGCACGCGCGCAGGTCGGTACGCCGACGGCGCCGGCATCGACAACGGCCGCTTACCTGCCAGCCCTGACGACTTCGCTTCAGCAGACGCTCCAATCCCCGACCGCCGGCCGGCTTCTCGCGTCGAACTGCTTTCAATGCCATGGCACGGATGGCAAATCCACGGGTGGCATCGAGCGCCTGGCCGGGATGAGCGCGGCGGAGATGATTGACGAGATGCAGAGCATGCGCGTCGAACCCATCGGCAACAACATCATGAAGGCGCATGCCCGCGGCTATACCGACGCGGAACTCCTTCTCATCGCGGACTATTTCTCGCGCCAGTAAACATCACTGAAGCCCAAACAAGACCCGTTTCCCAGAGGATGTTCCCCCGCGAAGCCGGGGGACATCGTCGCGGAATGCAGGACTTGTCAGGCGTTCCTGGAGACAAGATGATTTCACGCAGACAATTTCTCACCGTAGCCGGCGCCGGCGCACTCAGTATCGCGGCGCAGCGCGCCCTCGCGACTTCGGACAATCACGCGCCAACCCGCATCCCGGCCCGCGAAGGCGCGACCGCAGTCCCCGCCGTCAACGGGCGCGTCGTCGTCGTCGGGGGCGGAATGGGCGGCGCAACGGCGGCCAGGTTTCTCAAGCTCTGGGGTGGCGCGCAACTCCAGGTCATCCTCATCGAAAAGAATCTGAGCTACACCTCCAATATTCTGAGCAATCTCGTGCTCACCGGGCAAAAGACCATTTCGGGTTTGCAGTACGCCTACGCCCAATTGCAGGCGATTGGCGTCACCGTGATGCAGGGCGAGGTGCTGGCGATTAACGCGGGTCCACGCACATTGTCGTTGGCTGGAGGCCAGTTGATCTCCTATGACCGGCTGGTTCTGTCGCCCGGAATCGATTTTGATCTCTTGCCGGGTTTGGCAAACTACGACGACATCGTGCACGCATGGCAGGCCGGGCCCCAGACGACCCGTCTCGCCCAGCAGCTTCAGGCAATGCCGGCCGGCGGGGTCTTTGTGATGACGATCCCGGCTGCCCCGTATCGCTGCCCGCCCGGTCCGTATGAGCGCGCCTGCGTGGTGGCCGACTACGTGCAGCGCCTGAAACCGGGCTCGAAAGTCATCGTCCTCGATGCCAATCCCAACGTCATGGCCGAGCGCCACACGTTCGAAACCGCCTTTGGCGGCATCTTCGCCAACACGGTTGAATATCACAGCGGCGTCACGATCAACAGCATCGATGCCGCGACGCGGACGATCGACACCAGCATTGGCGCCATCGCCGGGGCAGTGCTCAATCCCATCCCGCCCCATCGGGCTGGACGGCTCGTTCGAGACAACGGACTGGCGAATGTCGGCGGCCGCTGGGCCGGGGTGAATGTCCTCACCTACGAATCGACCGCTCAGCCATTTGTGCATGTGATCGGGGACGCGAGCAGCACGACCCAACCCAAGGCCGGACACATCGCCAATGCCGAGGCCAAGGTGTGCGCGGATGCCATCCTGCATCTGATGGCCGGCGAGCCGGTGAATGGCGCGCCCGTCACAAACTCGGCCTGCTATTCGCCCATTACGTCGACGACGGCCTCCTGGCTGACGGCGATCTACCATTACGACCCGATCAGCCAGACCATGAAAACGCCTGGTCCAATGGAGGCCGATTCGCCCACTGGCGATGGCTTCGAGACGATGGGCAAATGGTTTGCCAATTTGATGAAGGATACGTTTGGCTAGAAGCCAGCCTGAAAATCTTAGGCTCGAATGCCCTCCCCGCGCGAAGCGCGGGGAGGGCATTCGAGCCACAAGACACGAGCCAGATCGAATAGACTGCGGGGATGGACCTCAGTAATCCCGTCGTTCAGCTTTGCATGGAGGGCACCCAGGCCGAATTCGACAGGCGAATCGCCGACGCAAAAGCGCTGTATGCGCGGGCGTGGGAGACAGCCCGTGACGACTTCGAGGCCTGCGTTGCCGCCCACTATGTTGCGCGCCGCCAGGACAACCCGGCGGAGACCTTGCGCTGGAACGAGATCGCGCTCGCGCGCGCAAACGCCGTGGCGGATGATCGCGTCCAGCCCTTCTATCCCTCGCTGTATGTGAATCTGGGTCACGCCCATGAGACGCTGGGCAATCTGCTTGAGGCCCGCCGATACTACAAAATGGCGGCGGAGCTGGGTCTGCATCATCAGGAGAACCCGGCGCCATGACCGAACGATCCGGTGCGGATGACCTGATCAGGCAATTGGCCGGTCTGCCGTATTTCAAGGCGCTCGATCCGCCGATGCTGGCGCGCCTTGCGCACGGCGCCGTTTGGCGCGAGTACGCGACGGGCGAGACCGTCTTCCTCGAGGGTGACACGGCGCCGGGCCTGTACTTTCTTGCCTCAGGCTGGCTGAAGGTCGCCAAATCCTCGTTGGGCGGGCGCGAACAGGTGTTGCGCTACCTTGGGCCAGGCGAGACATTTAATGAGATTGGCGCCTTCGCCTGCCGGGCCAATCCAGCCTCGGCGATCGTCCTCGAGCCGGCGGGCGTGTGGCTGCTTCAGCGTGAGGCGATCGCACGTCTCGTGCGGGAGCAGCCCGAACTGGCCCAGCACATCATCGAGACGATGGCTGACCGGGTGATCGAGCTCGTGAATCTGGTCGCGGATCTCTCCCTTCGGTCCGTAACGGGCCGTCTAGCCCGGTTGCTTCTGGATGAGGCGGCCGGTGACGTCCATCACCGGCCCCGTTGGCGCACTCAGTCCGAACTGGCTGCGCGCTTGGGCACGGTTCCAGATGTCGTCCAGCGGGCACTGCGCGGCCTTGAGAATGATGGCGCAATTGAGATCCTGCCGCGCCAGATTTTGATCCGCGATCGGGACACCCTCGAGAAACTGAAAGGCTAGCCGCCCGCAACGGGCAATTGGCGAGATCACCAGACACGCGCAGGGCGCGCGGCGGGTGATCTCGCCCCTTCTGTTTGGGTGACCGTGGGCAACAGCGGCCCCAATCCGACAAATGTCGGAGACTTTCCTTGGCCTGACCGCTAGGCTATGCGCCATGGTCAGAACCGATTCTTGGCGGAATCTCCGCCAAAAAGCACCGTGGTGGCGAAACCAAGGAATTTGACGAACATGCTGAATCCGTATCTCCTGATGGTCGTGCTGTTTGCGGGCCTGGCGGCCCTGACTGCGCTGGACGCGTCGATGGTGTCCGCCGGTCTATTGCCGTTTCTCGGAGGCCTGCGCTGGCTTCGGGTGCATTTCATTACGCTTGGCGTTGTCACCGAGACGGTGTTTGGCCTGTCCGCCGCGCTCGTCGCGGCCCGATCGACGCTGGCCCGGCCAAAAACGCGCTGGGATATCTGGCTGCTGCTGAATGGCGGTTTGCTCACCTTACTGGTCGGCATTCCGCTGGTCAATCAGGCCCTGATCCTCACCGGAGGTTCACTCATCTTTGTGGCGGCGTGCCTGCTGCTTCACCAAATCATCGAACTTCGGCAGAAGCCTGCGACAGGCGCGTCGTCCGGCTCCGGGCGCCGGTTCTTTGTCGCCGCACTCAGCTTTCTGCTGCTGGGCATCTTCGTGGGAACGGGCCTCTGGCTGGGCTGGCCGGAAGCGTTTCTGATCCAGACTCCGCTCGAAGTCCACATCCATGCCAATAGTTGGGGGTTCATGTCGCTGTCCTTCGCCGGGTTGATCGTTGCGCTGTATCCCGCGTTTGCCCGGCGTCCGCTGGCCTGGGCGCGCTCGATCGGCCCGATCTTCTGGATGATGAGCGCTGGGGCGCTTGGACTCGTCCTTGGTCCGTGGTTTCATGTCGAGGCCTTTACTGTCCTGGGTATCCTGTTGCACCTACCCGCGACCGTCTGGCTGCTGTTGAACGTTGTCAGGCCGCTTGCCCGCGACAAGGTCGCCTGGCGCAGCCCCGGTATTTGGCATCTGGTCACCTCCTACGTGTGGATCCTTGCCCCCGTGCTGGTTGCGCCGCTCATCCTGCTTAAGGTGCCTGGCTTCCCTGGCGCCGGTGTGGAGCAGAGCGCGCCACAGGCCCTGATTTACGGCTGGGTGTTGCAGTTCAGCTACGCGGTGATCCCGTATCTCTTCGCGCGCGCGTTTCGTCCTGGACAGCCGGCTTCGCTGGGCGGGAGTTGGTTCAGCCTGTTGGCCATCCATCTTGGAGGCATTTTCTTGTGGGCCAGCATCTTCATCACGGCCTATCAGCCCGTGCTGTTTGGCGCGGCCTATTTGTTGTGGGCGTTATCGCTGCTCCCCGTCGTCATTGGTCTGTGGCGCATTGTGAGTGGCGCTGCCAACGCGCTTGAATCGAAGGGCGAATCCGCAATAATCGAGGGATGACTTCCTGCGCGCATTGCCACGCCCCCGACCGCGATCTGTATGGGCCAGGCCTGCGGCCCGCGCTCACTGACGTCGCTGTGGGCAACTGGATCAGCCTGCGTCGATGCGTGACGTGCGGCGCGTTATGGTGCGCGTCACCCTATGAGCCATACGCCGCATTCGAATATGTTGTGCGTTGGCCGGGCAGCCCTGCCGACTGGCGCCTGGCGCACGACCTGGATGAGGGCCGCGCACTCCTGCGCTGGCATGCGACCGCCATCCGCAACGGCTGGCTGGCGCTTCCTGATAAGGAGCGCGCAGCGGTCGAGGCTCATCGCAGGCGAAGCATGGGCCACAATCCCATCGATAGCCCGGCCATATTTGGGACGCTTTCCGACGCCGAGTTCCGGCGTCGCATCGGCCGGGGCGGCGGATGACGGGTCCGATGCCATGGAAGCACCAACATAACCAGTTTCCGAGACGATATCCCCCGGAGAAGCCGGGGGATATCGTCTCGGAATACAGGTTCTGCCAGGCGTTCTGAGGTAACCGAGCCTGATTAAAACTTGACGATGCCGCGTCTGGCGGCCAGTACAACGGCTTGAGTCCGATCGTTGGCGTGCAGCTTGCTCAAAATGCTGCTGCCGTAGTTGCGGACGGTGCCCTCGCTCAGGAAAAGCCGTGCCGCGATGTCCTTGTTGCTCAGCCCTTCGGCGATCAACTTGAGGATCTCGGTTTCGCGGTCGGTAAGCGCCTCAACTTCGGGCCCCGTCGGCGTTACGTGAGCGGCAGGGCGGGGCGGCGAGGCGCGACGAAACTCGTCCATCACCTTCCGGGCGATCTGCGGATCGAGTTGCGATTCGCCGTTTGCGGCGCCGCGAATCGCGGTGAGAATGGCCTCCGACCCGGCGTCCTTGAGCAGGTAACCCTGGGCGCCGGCCCTGATTCCGTCGAAGACCATGTCATCGGCGTCATAGGTGGTAAGGATGATGACGTGAATGGCGGCGTTTTCCTGAGTGATCCGCCGCGTTGCGCCGATGCCGTCCAGGTTCGGCATCTTGATGTCCATCAGCACGACATCCGGTTTCAAGTCGTGGGCCATCTGGACCGCCTGCAAACCATCGGCTGCCAGGCCGACGACGCTCATGTCGTCTTGTCGATCCAGGATGGTTTTGAGGCCCTGCCGGATCATGTCCTGATCGTCACAAATCAAAACGCGGATGGATGTCATTTTGCTCCGAGGTTGAGCCGGACTTCGATCTCCGTGCCGGCGTTGCTGTTTACGCGCAGGGTCGCGCCAATCATGGCGGCGCGTTCGCGCATTCCCCGCAAGCCATATCGATCGGATTGAACGTCTTCGACACTAAAACCCACGCCGTCATCGCGAATCGTCAGGACGAGTTCGTCCGCGACATGATCGAGACGGATCTGGATTCGGGAGGCCCGGGCATGTCGCAGCGCGTTTTCGGCCGCCTCCTGAGCGATCCGGTACAGCGCTTCGGCTTGTTCGGATTGCAGGCGACTCGTGGCCGCATTGATGCCGTCTGTCGGTTCGTAGGAGACGCCTGTCCCACCGCGTCCGTTCATGGTCTGCGCCGTCTTCGCCAGGGCGCCCTCAAGGCCCAGGTCGTCGAGGGCGCTGGCGCGTAGATCTCCGATGGCATTCCGCGTTTCACGCAATCCTTCCTGGGCGGCGTTTCTGACCCGCGACAGCTCGTCTCCCAGACCACGATCGTCATCAAGGACCAGCAGCCCGATGGCGTCCAATTGGACGATAACGGCCGCCAGGGAATGCGCCATGGTGTCGTGCAGGTCGCGCGCGATGCGCACCCGTTCGCGCGAGGCCGCCAGTTGCTCGCGCACATGCGCCTGCGCCGCCAGTTCGCGGTTAGCCCGTTCCACCTCCGCATGCTCGGCTCGCAACTGGTCGGCCAACGCGCCGATGAAGTAGGCCATCAGGATCAACGCGAACGACTGGGCCGCTAGCGGCGGAAGCTGGGGCCGCACGTCGAGCGCGCTAACGGCGGCCAGGACGGCGGCCGTGGCGGCGTTGAGCCCAATCGCGGTCACCGCCCAGCGCAACGCCCCTTGCCGGCCACTCATCCACGCGCCGAGCAGCGTCGGAACAAAAGCAAAGAGCATGCTCTGGAAGGTCGGCGAGAAGCCGGCTTCGCGGTCCAGTGCCTGTACTTGACTGGGCAGATTGCCCAGCAACTGCGCGGCGGGCAGGAGCACATTCCGGTTGTAAACCGCGCTGATCAGTCCAGACAGCGAGGTAGCCGCCAGCGTCGCGACCAATAGTCCGACGGCAAAGCGCCGTTGGCCCTTACTCGACGCGGCCCGCGCAACGCCTGGGAGATGGACATATGAAGCCACCAGAACCGCGAGGCCGGGCAACCCCGCCAACCACGCCCCCGCGAACGGCACGCCGGGCAGGATGACGATGGGAAGCAGCCCGCTGGCGCCTATCAAGGCCACATGCAGCGCCAGAGTCACGCGGGTGAGGCGAAGGACTTCGTTCATCGATCACTCGTATCTTAACGCCTCAACCGGCTCGAGCAGGCTGGCTCGCCACGCGGGATAGAGGCCAAAAACCACGCCCACTGCGACCGACACGCCAAAGGCGACCAGGATGGTCGATGTTTGAACGCTGGCCTGCAGCAGTCCGGTCGCCGAAACAAGCGCGGCGATGCCCACGCCCGCGCCAATGCCGATGACCCCGGCGATACCGGTCACCGTCAACGCTTCGATCAGAAACTGCATTCGAATGGAGCTATCCCGCGCCCCGATTGCCTTGCGCACGCCGATCTCGCGGGTGCGTTCCGTGACGCTGACCAGCATGATGTTCATGATCCCGATACCGCCTACCAGAAGTGAGATGCCCCCGATGATGCCCAGGAAAACGGTCAGCAGCGTTGTGATGGTGTTCAGCGTGTCTGCGATTTGGGCTTGATCGAAGATCTGAAAATCGTTGTCCTGCCCAACCAGCAGATTGTGTTGTTTGCGCATCACCTTTTCGACCGCGCTGCTCACAGTGGTTCCCTGTTTCGAGTCGACCATCTCCAGGTTGATTTGCGAGACAGACTTGACGCCGCCCGACCGATTGACAAACAGCTTTTCACTCGCGACGGTCATGGGCACGTAGGCGGTCTCATCCGTGTTTCCGCTGGGGCCGGCGCCGCCCACCTTTTCTGCCACGCCGACCACCTTGAACGTCACACTCCCGATGAGGACGTTTTGGCCGACGCCATTGCCGGTTGGAAACAGGCGCTCGTTCAGGCTGAAGCCCAGCACGACGACCCGGTTGCGCGCTTCCAGGTCCGCCTGCTTGAAGACCTCCCCCGACCCAGCCTTGATACCCTTCAAGCCGAAGTATTCTGGGGTCGTGCCGTTCACGTTCACGGTCTTGTTGTTGG
This sequence comes from Thermoflexales bacterium, assembly GCA_017998555.1. GTDB lineage: Bacteria > Chloroflexota > Anaerolineae > J036 > Brachytrichaceae > Brachythrix. Next base: position 2,920 of record JAGOCU010000004.1, on the reverse strand, counting down.
CGCCGGCGGCAACGTTGAGATTTCCGCTGACCACCGGGACGATCCGTTTTGCGCCGGCCACGGCGGACTTATCTGACAGCGCGGCCACATCATCGGTGGTGAGGCGGGCGCCCTGAACTTTCTGGTCGGGCGAAATCGTCAGGAGATTGGAACCGATGCCCTGGATCTGATTGCTGATCGAATCGCTCACGCCGCCGCCGATCGCAAGCAGGGCGACGACCGAGGCCACGCCGATGATGACGCCCAACATGGTCAACACCGAGCGCATTTTGTTGGACCACAGGCTCTCGAGCGCGGTCCGGACGAGTTCAAAGATGTTCATGATTCATTCGCTTCTGCTGTTTGGATCGCCAACAACACGGTCGCCCGAAGCGCCATCCACCGGCATCGCCGGTGGATGGCGCTTCGGATAAGCAGCTTTTGTCGGTGCGCAAATATCGCTCTCGATGCGCCCGTCCCGGATCGAAATCACCCGATTTGCGTGCGCGGCGATTTCCGGGTCGTGGGTGACCAGGATGATGGTGATACCTTTTTCGCGCTGGAGTTGCTCGAACAGGGCCAGGATTTCAGACCCGGTGCGGCTGTCAAGCGCGCCGGTCGGCTCATCGGCGAGAACGATGCCGGGGTTGTTGACAAGGGCGCGCGCGATCGCCACGCGCTGTTGCTGGCCGCCGGATAGCTCGGTCGGCCGATGACGCATGCGGTCGCCAAGGCCGACGGTCGTTAGCGCGCGCATGGCATTGGCGCGCCGATCCTTCCCGCCAATTCCGGCGTATCGCTGCGGCATTTCGACATTGGAAAGGGCGTCGCTCCGGCCCAGCAAATTGAAGCGTTGAAAGACAAAACCGATATTCTTGTTGCGCATGTCGGCCAACTGGTCGCGTTTCATCCCCGCTACGCTCTGCCCGTTCAGGACGTACTCGCCAGCGCTGGGCTTGTCCAGACATCCCAGCACATTCATCAGCGTGCTTTTTCCGCTGCCCGATGGTCCGATGATGGCGACGAACTCACCTGCATCGATTTTCAGGTTGACGCGATCGAGCGCGGCCACGATCTGGTCGCCCATCTGGTACGTCCTGCTGACGTCTTTGAGTTCAATCATGATGTTTCTCCGGCAATCCTTGGATGGTGACGTTAGGGAGCCTGCTGATTGCCGCCTCCGGGAAGACCCTGCGCCTTTGTCACTGGAATCGAGAGTTGGTCGCCGGCCTTAAGCTCGCCGAAGACCTGGGTCTTCTCGGTGCCTTTAGCGCCCAGGGTGACCGGCACACTCTCGGTCGATCCATCGGTTTTGATCCTCAGCACGGTATAGCTCGTCTTCGAGGCGTTGATGATGAGGGTTTCATTCGGAACCATGATCGCGTTCTCAATGGCCGAGACGATGATCTCGCTCGTGCCACTCATCCCAATGCGAATGGTTCGGCTCGGGTCGGGCGTGAGCGTCAGTTTGACCTTGTAGGTCACGACGTTGTTGATCGTCTTGCCGACATTGGCGATGGAGTCGACTTTGGCGCCGAAGGGCTGGCCGGGATACGTTTGCAGCTGAGCGCGGGCGTTCTGACCGATCTTGATGCCGCCGAGGTCCGTTTCGTCAACATCGACCTCCATGATTGGCGTGTCGGCGTCCATGATCTCGATCGCGCTGGCGCCCGTAGTCGCCCACTCGCCTGGATCGATGTTGACCGCGCTCACCAAACCGCTCGCAGGCGCGATCAGCGTCGCTGACTTGACGTTGTTTTCGGCCTGCTGCCAGGCCGAGAGCGCCTGCTCCATTTTCGCCTTGCTCTGGGCGACGGTGGCCGTGACCGGCATCAGCCCGTCCAGGGTGGACTGCGCCGAGGCGATGTTGGCTGAGGCGCTGGCGTATTGAGCCGCTGTGCTTTTCTCGAATTTGGCGTTGTAGTTTGCCAACGCCTCGTTATAGTCATTGGTCGCTTTCTCCAGTTCGAGCGATTCGGTTGAGGCCCCGATCCCGGCTTGTTTCATCCGGTATGCCCGATCGTAGGCGCTTTGCTTCTGCTTGAGGGTCGCCTCAGCGTTTTGCAAACTGGCCCGAGCGGCAGTCAGAGCCGACTCCTTTGGCGCTGAACCCAGGTCGACATAGGCAGCCTGGGCGCTGTAAAGCGACGCTTTGGCCGCCTTCAACTGCGCATCGGTCGGGCCACTCACCGCATCTTCGTATGCCCATTTGGCGTTTTCATAGCTGGCCTTCTGTTGGGCGGCGGTGAACTCCAGGTCAGTCGCCTCCAGGCGCGCAACCACCTGGCCGGCCTTGACGGTATCGCCTTCCTTGACCAGGACATCCTTGACCGTGCCGGAGCCAGAGAAGGCCACACTGGTCGTTGTGCGGGGCTCGACCTTGCCGGTCGAGATGATCCGGCTTTCGATGGTCGTGACTTCGACGGTCGCGCGCTGAGCGTTTGCGCTGGCGGACGTCGGCGCCGCGCCCGGCGGTGCCCCGCATGCGCTCAGCATGAGGACGGCCGCGCAGCCCGCAAGGAGCGCGCCGATGGATTTCTGTGTTCTTGTCTTCATGTTTCCTCTTTTCCCGCGCTGGGCACGGGCGAATCAAGTTGCTGGAAACACACTACAAGAGTCCGCTCGCGACTGACAGTGCGCGCGCACACGTGAGGCGCATGGCCCGAGTCACGCTTTCGATCGCGCAAGACATGACCGGAGTCACGCGTGCAACCGCGCACAGTGCGCCGCATCCCGTTGCGAGGCGAAATCCTCCGTCAAAGACGGCGAATTTCGCCTCGCAAAGAATTCCCCTAGCGGATGGGTTCAGGCGCGCCAAGCACCGGCACCGGCCGCGTGACAAAAAGCTCAAACACCGCGTTGGCGGAAGCGAGCACCTCGCGCAGATCGTTGCCCCATTGGCCGAGGTAGGTTCTCCGATCCGATGCGAATCCCGTCGCGC
>JAGOCU010000134.1 GCA_017998555.1 Thermoflexales bacterium | reverse complement strand
GAATCGAGCGGATAGAGCAGGTTGGCCCGGATCAGGCGGGGGGCCAGCTCGGGGGTGGCCATGATGATGTCGCCATCGAGCTTGCCAGCCTGCGCGCCAATGATGGTCTTCGTGCTGTAGGGATCGAAGCCGATCTGCTCGGTCTTGACTTCGATGTCCTTCTGCGAGTCGTTGAATTCCTTGACGAGGTTCACCCACGTCTTGCCGCGGTTGCCTTCCTCGAACCACCATGACAAATAGCGCACGGTCTGCTTGGCGCCCTTGTTGACGGCGGGCGCGGCGGTGGCCGCAGCGGCAGGCGCGGCGGTGGGGGCGGCAGGCGCGGCCGCGGGGGCGCAGGCGGCGAGTGCGGCGGCGCCGGCGCCAAAGGCGCTGGCCTTGAGGAACTTGCGGCGGCTGATGCCTGCCGGTTTCTGGGTAGTCATCTCGGTTCTCTCCTGGCGTATCGTTCCGAACGATGTCGGTAGGTTTTGAATAACAGCCGCGCTGCGCCCGGATTGGCGCAGTGCGCTCAGCATGGAGCTAGCGGTTTAGTGATTCGATATCCTCCCTCCATTCCAGCAGCGCTGGGATACGGGCCAACCCGAGGCGTTGCCAGGAAACACATCCGGAAGGAACACACCCCGGCGGAGCCGGGGTGTGTTCCTTCCGGCGATTATTCCCACAGGCACGCTACAGGTGGGCGAGTTTAGCTCTCTTTGACAACCGGATTTGACAGGGTGCCCAGCTTGGCGATCTCGACCGTGACGGTCTCGCCGGGCAGGATCCAGCGCTTCGGGGTGCGGGCCGCGCCCACGCCCGAGGGCGTGCCGGTCGACACCACATCGCCCGGCTCGAGGGTCATGATGCCGCTCAACAGGTGGACGAGCTGCTGCACGCCGAAGACCAGCTCGCGGGTGTTCGACTTCTGCAGGACCACCCCGCCGATCGTCAGGCTGATGTCCAGCGATTGCGGATCGGGGATCTCGTCGGCGGTGGTGATGGCCGGGCCCATCGGCAGAAAAGCGTCAAAGCTCTTGCCCAGCGTCCACTGCGAGACGCGGGCCTGGTAGTCGCGGGCGCTGATGTCGTTGAGGGGCAGGTAGCCGGCCACATAGCTCAGCGCGTCGGCTTCGCTCACGTGCTTGGCGCGCTTGCCGATCACAAAGCCAAACTCGGCCTCATAGTCGACATTGTCCGTTAGACGAGGAATGATGATCGCCTCGCCCGGCCCGATGACGGTGTTGGCGTATTTGGCGAACACGGTCGGGAATTCGGGCACGGCCTGGCCGGATTCCTTGGCGTGATCGCGGTAGTTCAGCCCGACGCAGATGATCTTGCCGGGCCGCGGAATGGGCGCCTTGAGCGTGTAGGCCCCGGGCCCGATCTCGTCGCTGCTCTTGGCGGCGGCCAGCGCGCTGGCCGCCAGGGCCATCGCTGCCGCGCCTCCCTCGAGGAAGGCGATCATGTCGGCGGGGATGCGCGAATCGAGCTTGTTCAGGTCGACGGCGGACTGTCCGCGCAACGCGCCGAGGCGGAGCGTTGCGGGCGCGTCATTGCGGGCAAAAGTAATGAGTTTCAAGTTTCTCCTCTGTTTTGGTATACTGCTAACAACTTACTGCCGACAATACGTCACGTTCGCACTTCTGTCAAGGCAGGTATATCGACCACGGGAGACAAATGACAACCCATATCGTCTACGCCTTCGGGGACGCCTCGGGCAACCCCATCGAGCGCGGCATTCTGGCTGGCCAGGATGTCGATTACGCCTACTCCAACGGCGTCGATTCGGCTGAATCGCGGGCCATCCTGCGCCAGGCCGACATCCTCGTCATCGCGTTGGAAAAGATCACCGGTGAGGTGATGGATGCCATGCCCAACTGCCGGCTGATCAGCCGTCTGGGCGTCGGGATCGACAACATCGACACTGCCGCCGCCACAAAGCGCGGCATCTGGGTGGGCAATATCCCGGATTACGGCACTGACGAGGTCGCCACCCATGCCATTGCCCTGGTCATGACCCTGATGCGCGGCATCCGCGGCCTCGTGGACAACACCCGGGCCGGCCGCTGGGAATCCGCCGTCATGCGCCCCATTCATCGCCTGACCGCCACGACCCTCGGCGTCATGGGCTATGGCCGGATTGGCCGCACCGCCGGCAGCAAAGGCAAGGGCCTGGGCATGCGCGTCATCGCCTACGATCCGTTCCTGTCGGATGATCAGATTCGGGCCGCGGGCGCCGAGCCGGTGACCCAGGATGAGCTCTTCAAGCAATCGGATTTCATCACCCTGCACCTGCCGCTGGATGAAAAAACCCGCCACACCATCAACGCCCGCACGATCGGGCTGATGAAGCCAAATGCCTGCCTGGTCAACACCGCCCGGGGCGGGCTGGTGGATGAAGCGGCTTTGTTGGACGCTGTCCGGGCCGCCCGCATCAAGGGGGCCGCCCTTGACGTGCTCAGCGCGGAGCCGCCCCCGGCCGACAACGAAGTTCTGCAGGCCTTGATGCGCCACGAGCGCGTCATCGTCACCCCCCACACGGCCTGGTACTCGGAAGAATCCCAGATCGACATGCGCACCCGCGCGGCGGAGGACATCCTGCGCGCGCTGAAGGGCGAGAAGCCGCGCATGCCGGTCAATGACGTCAGCGAGGTGAAGCGTGGCTGAAAAATTCCTGGTGACGGGCGCGCTCGGCTGCATTGGGGCGTGGACGGTCAAGCGCCTGGTCGCCGAAGGCGTCCCGGTCTGGACCTACGACCTGCCCGGCGAGCCGCACCGACTGCGCCTGATCATGGACGACGCCGCCCTGGCCAAGGTCAACTTCATCCACGGCGACATCACCGACGCGGCCGCGTTTGAGCAGGCCGTCGCCGCCAATGGCATCACCCATGTCGTGCATCTGGCCGCTCTGCAGGTCCCCTTTGTGCGGGCCGATCCGCTGGCCGGGGCGCGGGTGAACGTGGTCGGCACAACGGTCGTGCTCGAGTCTGTCCGCCGCCACAAGGCGGATATCCAGGGTCTCGTGTATGCCAGCTCGGTTGGCGTGTATGGCGGGCCGGACCTGTATCCCGACGGCACCCTGTATCAGGATTCGCCCCAGTTTCCGCTCAACCTGTATGGCGTCTTCAAGCAGGCCAACGAGGGCACCGCCCGCATCTATGCCCAGGACTGGGGAGTGAACAGCATCGGCATCCGGCCGTATGTGCTGTATGGCCCCGGCCGCGACCAGGGTATGACCTCGACCCCGACCAAGGCCATGCTGGCCGCGGCGGCGGGCCGGGCCTATCGCATCTCATACGGCGGGACGGTCGTGTTCCAGTACGCCGATGACTGCGCCCGGGCCTTCATCCAGGCCGCCCGGGCTGGGGTCAAGGGCGCGCCGGTCTACAACCTGGGCGGCACGGAGGCCGCCATCGGCTCGGTCGTCGAGGCCATCGACGCCGCCGCGCCGGAGATGAAGGGGCAGATCACCTACAACCCCGAAGCGCTGGCCCTGCCGCCGCATGTCGATCCCGCGCCGCTCGAGGCCGCCATCGGCAAGCTCAGTTGGACGCCGCTCGGGGATGGCGTACGCCAGACCATCGGCATCTTCCGGAATGCCATCGCGGCCGGCAAAGTCAACGTTGATCGAATCCTGGCCTGAACGCGCAGCCCCACGACGGAGCTTGATCTACAGCGCGCCCCGCTTCATGGACAGCACTACGATCGCGACGTCCACGCTGGCGGATCCGATCCTGACCCGCACGCTGAGCGACCAGGCCACTGAGCGGCTGCGTGAGGCGATTCAGACCGGCGTCCTGGCGCCGGGCGACTTGCTGGTGGAGCGGGTGCTGGCCGGCCAGCTCGGGATGAGCCGGGTGCCGGTGCGCGAGGCGATCCAGCGCCTGACCGAGGAGGGGCTGGTCAAACGCGCGGCGAGCCGCGGGGCGGTGGTGTATCTGCCGCCGCCCAGCGAAGTTGAGGAGATCACCGCGATTCGGATCGTGCTCGAGCAGTTCGTCGCCGAGCGGGTCACCCAGCACTGGGCGCCGTCCGCGGAGGCGAGCCTGGGGGCGATCGTGGATCGCATGCGCGAGGGTGTGCGGGCGCGAGACCGCCAGCGCCTGTCGCGATTGGATACCGAGTTCCATGCCGCCACCTGGCGCATCGCCGGGCACGGGGTGTTGATGGAGATGGTGTCGAGCCTGCGCCGCCGCGTGGCGCGGCTGCTCGACGAGACCGTGGCCTTGATGGCCGATGACGCCCTGCCGGGCATCATCGACGCGCACGAAAAACTGATGGCCGTGTTTCGCGCCGGCGACGCGGTTGAAGCCAGGGACGAAATGCGCCGGCATATCGAAACGGGCCAGGCCCGTATTTTGAACGTCTACAAGGGGAGATACCAGCCATGAAAGTGACAAAGGATCAAGCATTGGCGTTGTACCGCATGCTGCAAACCATTCGCCAATCCGAGGAAGGTCTGGCCCGCCAATACGCGGCCGGATTCATCCACGGAGCCTGCCACACCTACGTCGGCGAGGAGGCGATCGCCACGGGCGTGTGCGCCCACCTGACCCACGACGACGCGGTGTTCAGCACGCACCGCGGGCACGGCCACGCGCTGGCCAAGGGCGTCTCGCCGCGCGAATTGTTCGCCGAGCTATACGGGCGCGAGACCGGCGTCTCGCATGGCCGGGGCGGGAGCATGCACCTGTTCAAGCCCGAGGTCGGGATGATGGGGACCAGCGGTATCGTCGCGCCCTGCATCCTGCAGGCCACGGGCGCGGGCTATTCCTTCAAGCTGCGCGGCGTGCCGCATGTCGGGGCGGCCTTTTTTGGCGACGGCGCCTCGAACAACGGCGCTTTTCACGAGGGCCTCAACCTGGCCGCGATCTATCAGTTGCCGGTCGTATTCGTGTGCGAGAACAACCAGTTCGCCACCGAGATCGCCTTCAGCTACGCCACCCGCAACACCGACGTGTGGAAGAAGGCCGAGAACTACGGCATGCCAGGCGTGTGTGTTGACGGAAATGATGTCCTGGCCATCCACGCCGCGGCCGGCGAAGCGGTCGAGCGCGCCCGTGCCGGCGGCGGGCCGACGCTGATCGAGGCCAAGACCTATCGCACCCGCCCCCACTCCGAGGGCATGCGCGACGGCGGGTATCGCTCGCTCGAGGAAATCGAAGCCTGGAAGAAGCGCGACCCGATCAAGATCCTGACCCAGAAGCTCATGATCGAAAACATCGTGCCGCAGAGCGAACTGGATGCGATCGCCGAGGAAATCCGGCTCGTGGTCGAAGACGCGGCCGAGTTCGCCAAGAACAGCCCCTATCCCGACGGCGCGACCGCGCTGCAGCACGTTTACGCGGAGGCCTGATCCAAAATGCGAGAAATCACCTACACCGCCGCCGCCCGCGAGGCCCTGGCCGAGCGGATGGCCGTCGATCCCACCATCTTCGTCGTCGGCGAGGGCATCGGCCCGCGCGGCGGCAACTTCGGAACCACCCTCGGGCTGTATGAGAAGTACGGCCAGATGCGCCTGGCCGACACGCCCATCAGCGAGCGCGGCTTTGTCGGGATGTGCTGCGGCGCGGCCATGACCGGCGCCCGGCCGGTCGTCGACTTCATGATGGTCGACTTTATCCTCGATGCGTTTGGCGAGATCTTCAACCAGGTCGCCAAGATGCAGTACATGAGCAGCGGCCGGCTCAAGATGCCGCTGCTGATCCGGGGCTGCATCGGGATCGGCGGCAGCGCCGCCACCCACCACTCGGGCAGCTATCTGCCCCAGTTCACCAACATCCCCGGCCTGCGGGTGGTCATCCCGACCACGCCCTATGACGCCAAGGGCTTGATGAAGACGGCCCTGACCTGCAATGACCCGGTCCTCTTCCTCGAGCACAAGAACCTGATGGCGATGAAGGGCCCGGTGCCCGAGCCGGAAGAGGATTACTACATCCCGTTCGGGCAGGCCCGGATCGCCCGCGAAGGCAAAGACGTCACCGTCGTGGCGTTGACCCTGATGGTGCGCAAAACGCTCGAAGCCGCTGAGGCCCTGGCCAAGGAAGGCATCTCGGTCGAGGTCATCGACCCGCGCACAGTCTCGCCCCTCGACACCGACACGATCCTGGAGTCGGTCAAGAAGACCGGCCGGCTGCTCGTCATCGACGAGAGCTTCCAGCCGTGCGGGATCGGGGCCGAGATCGCGGCGCAGATCATGGACAAGGGCTTTGACGAGCTGGACGCGCCGGTCCGCCGGATGAACGGCGGGTTCACCCCCACGCCCTACAGCCCGTCGCTCGAAGCCGCGATCGTGCCCAACCCGAAGACCATCGCCCAGGCGATTCGCGATCTGATCAAGGAGTAGGCATGGCGGTCGAAATCGTATTGCCCCGCCTGGGCTGGACGATGGAGGAAGGCACCTTCGTCGAGTGGCTGAAGAAGGACGGCGA
>JAGOCU010000133.1:1822-6428 GCA_017998555.1 Thermoflexales bacterium | reverse complement strand
GGTGGCCCTGGCACAGCAGACAGACGGCCGTCAATTCGACCGTGCTGCGCTTGCCGACAATGACTTTTTCGACGTTCGAGATGAGGCGATTGGCGAATTCGTTGACTTTCTGCATTTGGTTCCTGGTGGTTTCTGCTTCGATTATTCGGTCGTCAGCGCCCGGGCAACGGCCACGGCCGCGTCGTAATCTGGATGATGGCCGAAGTTCCTGACATACTCAACGTAGCGCAGCATTCCGCTTCGGTCCACGACAAAAATACTGCGTTGATCAAGGCGGAGCGCCTCGATGTGGGTGCCGGTCGCATTGCCGAAAGCCATCCGGGCATGGTCGCTCAGCAGAATCACGTTCCCGGCCTCGGTCTCGGTCTGCCAGCGCTTTTGGGCAAACGGCAGGTCCGCGCTCACCGTGATCACCGCGACACCGCCGCCGAGTTTGCGCGCCTCGTCGTTGAAGCGCCGGGTTTGCGCGTCGCAGATGCCGGTGTCAAGCGAGGGGACCACGCTGATCAATCGCACTTTTCCGCCATATCCACTCAAGGACACTTTACTCAAATCCGGGGCGGTAAGTTCGACGTCGGGCATACGATCGCCCACCGCCAATCGCGTCCCAAGAACACTCAGGTCGGTATTCTTGAACAGGACGGTGGCGGGATTGTGGGTGCTCATATTCGCAGAAAATGACGTCCATGGGCGCTGTTTGACAACAAAACGGTATGTTACCAGCCTTCATGAGGAAGCGATGAGCCGCTCTGGTGACCTAACACGGCTACTGCCCCGTCGCAATGTCCCAGTGTGCGCTCATGGCGAAAAGCGACGGGGGAGCGCCACAATTGTGGCGCTCCCCCGTTCAGTCTGACGTGCGGTATCAGGCGGCTTCGCCGCTCTGTTCCGCCAGGCCCGGCGTGGCCACCGGTTCTTCGGGACCGCCGCGCCGGAATACGATTCCGGAGTTGTCCGGACCTGCATCCACGATGACAGAGTCGCCGGCCTTGAATGCGCCTTGCAGCAGTTGCACCGAGAGCGGTCCTTCGATGAACTTCTGCATGGCGCGCCGGAGGGGCCGTGCGCCATACAGCGGATCATAGCCCTGGCGGGCCAGCCACTTTCGGGCCGCGTCCGTCATCTCGATTGTCAGCCCTTGCTCGCCGAGGCGGCTTCGGATCTCGCGCAATTGCAGGTCCGCAATGCGCTCGACATCGGGAATGGAAAGCGGGGCGAAGATGATGGTCTCGTCCACCCGGTTGAGGAACTCCGGCCGGAACGCCTTCTTCAGCGCGTCCTCGATCTTCTTGTGGTCGATGGGCTGCGTGCCGTCAGGATCGCTCTTCATGAATCCAAGCGTGCCGCCCTTCTTGGCGAACTCCGTGCCCAGGTTGCTGGTCATGATGACGACCGTGTTGGCGAAACTCACCTTGCGGCCCTGTCCGTCGGTCAGGCGCCCATCGTCCAGCAACTGGAGCAGGGCGTTCCACACATCGGGGTGCGCCTTTTCGATTTCATCAAACAGCACAACCTGGTAGGGCCGGCGGCGCACCCGTTCAGTCAACTGACCACCCTCGTCGTAGCCGACATAGCCGGGGGGCGCCCCAAACAGCCGGCTGACCGTGTGGCCTTCCCGGTATTCGCTCATGTCGATCCGGACCATGGCGTTCTCGTCCTCAAACAGGAACCAGGCCAGGGCCTTGGCGAGCTCGGTCTTGCCGACGCCCGACGAGCCCAGGAACAGGAAACTGCCGATCGGCCGATGCGGATCCTTCAGCCCGCTTCGAGCGCGCCGGATGGCTTCGCTTACAGCCGCAACAGCCTCCTCCTGCCCGATGATGCGTTCGCGCAGGCGGTCTTCCATCTTGAGCAGCTTCTCGCTTTCCGCTTCCATCATCTGGGTTGCCGGAATGCCCGTCCACTGCGCGATGACCTGGGCGATGTCGCCCTCCTCGACCAGCTCATCGAGGTTTTTTTCGCGCTGCCAGACGTCTTTGAAGGTCTCAAATTCGTTCTGGATGCGCAGGCGCGTCGACTTGAATTCCGCGGCGCGCTGGTAGTCTTCGCGCGCAACCGAGGCGTCCTCCTCGGCCCGCATCTTCTCGAGCTCCTGTTTCTTGGCCTTGAGTTCGGGGGGCAGGGTATACAGCGCGACTCGCAGCTTGGCCGCCGCCTCGTCGATCAGGTCAATGGCCTTGTCGGGCAGGCGCCGATCGGTGACAAAGCGATCGGACAGGCGGGCGGCTGCCACCAGCGCCGCGTCTGAGATGCGCACCTTGTGATGGGCCTCGTACTTGTCGCGCAGGCCGCGCAGCATTTCGATCGTCTCGTCGACCGAGGGCTCATCCACAAATACCGGCGCAAAGCGCCGCTCCAGCGCGCTGTCTTTCTCGATGTGCTTGTGATACTCGTCCATCGTGGTCGCGCCCACGGTCTGCAACTCGCCCCGGGCCAGGGCCGGCTTGAGGATGTTGCTGGCGTCCATTGCGCCTCCGCCCGTGCCCGCGCCGACGACGTTATGCAGTTCATCGATGAACAGGATGATCTCGCCCTGGCTGCGCGTGACCTCGTCGATGACGCCCTTGAGACGCTCCTCGAAGTCTCCCCGAAAACGCGAGCCTGCCACCATGGCTGCCAGGTCCAGCGAAAGAACACGCTTGCCTTCCAGGATCTCCGGCACATCGCCGGCTTGAATCTTTTGGGCCAGCCCCTCGACGATGGCGGTTTTGCCGACGCCGGCCTCGCCGATGAGGACCGGGTTGTTCTTGGTCCGGCGCGACAGCACCTGGATGACCCGCAGGATCTCCGCGTCGCGGCCAATGACCGGGTCGAGTTTGCCTTCCTTGGCCTGGGCGGTCAGGTCGCGCGAGTACTTCTCGAGCATGCGGTATTTCGTCTCCGCCTGTCGATCGGTGACCCGTTGACCGCCGCGCATATCGGCCACCGCCTGAGTGATCCGTTCTTTGGTGATGTTCGCTTCGCCAAGCACCCGCGCGGCCGGGGTATTTCGTTCGCTGGAAATCGCCAGGAAGATGTGCTCGGTGCTGATGAACTCGTCCTTCATCTTGTTCGCCTCTTCCTGGGCGAGCTCGGTGAGCTTTTTGACCCGGGGCGTAACGAACACCTGCTCGCTGTTCCCGCCGCCGTAGATCGTCACCCGCGGGCTCTTGCGCAATTCTTCATCCAGCCGGGTGGCCATCGTCGGCACAGTGCCGCCCATCTTCTCGATCAGTCCGGGAACGATGCCCTCGGGTTGCTCGAGCAACGCCAAAAGGATATGTTCCGTGTCAACCTGGGTATGTCCGTAGCGCTGCAGGAGCTCAACCGCCCGGGAGGCGGCGTCCTGGGCGCGCTCGGTGAATTTGTCAAATCGCATGTACCACTCTCCAACCTGAAAATCGGGATTTGCCCGAATCGAAACAACAGAGCAGATAGATTATAGGGGTGGGCTTGTCCGGCCATTTGTGCCGCGTTAGAGGAGTATTTGCGCGGCGACAAACCGCCGACGGGCTACAATCCGAGCATGAAAACCACTGCCGCCCTGTTGCGCGCCGCTCGACAGCCTTTTGATATCACGACGCTGGAATTGGCGCCTCCTGGGCCCGGCGAAGTCCAGGTCAGGGTTAAGGCGGCGGGCGTTTGTCACTCCGACTGGCACATTGTCACCGGCGATACCCCGTTTCCGATGGCGGCCGTGCTTGGCCATGAGGGAGCCGGTGTGATTGAAGCGGTCGGGCCGGGTGTCAAGCGGCTTGCCCCCGGCGATCCGGTCGCCCTGGATTGGGCGCCGAGCTGCGGGGAGTGTTTCTATTGCCTGAATGGGCGGCCTTCGCTGTGTGAGACATTCAAGGCAACGAAGTGGGCGGGCACCATGCTGGATGGGACGACGCGCTTGTCGGATGACGGGAAGCCGGTCTATCAGTTTTGCAGCGTCGGTTGTTTTGCCGAGCGGATTGTGGTCTCAGAGAAGAGCGCGATCAAGATGCCGGCCAGCGTGCCCTGGGAGATCAGCGCATTGATCGGCTGCGCGGTCACCACGGGTGTCGGCGCGGTGGTGAACACGGCCAGGGTGGCCGCCGGGTCAAGTGTCGTGGTGTATGGTGCCGGGGGGGTGGGTCTGAGCGTCGTGATGGGGGCCGCTCTGGCCGGGGCCGGCCGCATCATCGTCGTCGATCGCGTGCCCTCGAAGTTGGAGCAGGCCGAGGATTTTGGCGCCACCCACGCCGTTGCGGCCGGCCCCAATGCCGTCGACGAGATTCGGGCCCTGACCGGCGGCCGTGGCGCGGACTACGTCTTTGAGGCCATCGGCATCCCGGCCGTGCAGGAAGAGGCGTTGCGGGCGGCCCGGCCCGGCGGCATGATCGTCCTGGCCGGTATCTCACCCGTGGGCAGCGCCACCAACCTGCCCGGGGCGGTGCTGACCCGCCAGGAAAAGACCGTCGCCGGTTCCTATTACGGGACCGCCAACACCTCGCGCGATTTCCCGCGCCTGGCCGAGCTCTATCTCGCAAAGCGGCTCGACCTTGCCAAGCTGGTCTCGCGGCGGTATCGGCTCGAGCAAATCAATGAGGCCTATGCCGACATGCTGACCGGCGAAGGCGCCCGCGGCGTCATCGTTTTCTGA
>JAGOCU010000133.1:0-1722 GCA_017998555.1 Thermoflexales bacterium | reverse complement strand
GACAGGTCGCTGCTGCGCTCCCAGGTGTTGCCCAGCACGGTCTCGTAGCCCTTGGGCAGTTCCGCCACGACGGAGTCGGCGCCGCCCCGTTCGGCCGCCCGTTCGACCCTGGGCTGATCCTCGAGGGCGTTGATCTGCCCGAAGCCGATGTTCTCGCGGGCGGTGGCGAGATACTTGACGAAATCCTGGAAGATGACCCCAATGCTGAGGCGGAGGTCCTCGGGATCGATGTCGCGCAGATCAATCCCATCCAGCAGAATCTGGCCCTCGGTCGGGTCGTAGAGCCGGGTCAACAGCTTGACAAAGGTCGTTTTGCCGGCCCCGTTGGCGCCGACCAGGGCCAGTTTTTCGCCGGGTTGAATCATCAGGCTGACGTGCCGGAGCGCATAGCCGTCCCGGTTGGGATATTTGAACGACACGTTGCGGAATTCGATGCCCTGGCGGATGGGGTGGGGGACCTTTTTGCCGGCGCCGGTCGAGGCCATGGCGGGCGTGATCGACAGGAAGCTGAACAAGTTGGACATGAACAGCGAGCTTTCATACAGGCCGCTGATGTTGTAGAACAGGCCCTGCAAGGTGCCCTGGCTCTGTCGAAACAGGGCCAGATACAGGGTCATGTCGCCCAGGGTGATCGACTGCCCGATGGCCCTCCACACGATCCAGGCGTAGGCGCCGTAGTAGGCCAGGCTCGAGAGCAGCCCCAACCCGAGGCTGATGAGGCTGCGCCGTTTTGCCACGGCGGTGTCCTCGCGATAGGCTTTCCAGAAGAGATCGAGGTAGCGCTTGAGCAGCGGCTCGCCCAGCCCGAACAACTTGACCTCTTTGACCGAGGCATCTTTTGTGAGCAGGCTCTCCCAGTAGTTCATCTGGCGGCGCTCGGGCGCGCGCCATGAAAGCAGGCGGAAGTTGATCTCGCCAAAGTGATTCTGGGCGATGAATGCCGGCAGCGACGTGGTGAACAGAATCAGGGCGATGAGCGGGCTGAAGCTGAAGAGCAGCACCGCGAACGACAGAAGGGTGATGACGTTCTGGACTGAAAGGGTGACGCCGTTGAGGATATTGAGCGCCCGATAGTCGGCCTCGCGCCGGGCATTCTCGAGTTTGTCGTAGAACTCGGCGTTTTCGAAAAACTGCAGGTCCATCGAGAGCGCCTTGCGGATGATGGCGGTGTTGATCTGGTTGGCCAGCCGCGCGTGCAGGACGTGCTCGACCAGGGTCCGGGCCTGCGACAGGATCGAGCTGCCGGTGATCAGTAGCAACTCGACGGCCAGATAGGGCAGAACCGGTTGCAGGGTGATCCAGAAATCCGGCGATGCAGTGCCGCTCCGGCTGGCCGTGACGACGGCGTCGACGATGAGCTTGCCCACCCAGGCCTGACCGGCCGGCAGGAAGGCACTCAGCAGCGTGATCAGCCCCATCGACAGGGCCGCCATGGCATGCGCCTTCCAGACCAGATCAAAGGCCTTGGCGATATTGATAACAGCTTCGCGCCAGGTATCACGAAAGGCGCGCTTGGGTTTTTCAGGACGGGGGCCGAATCTCGACATATGAGCGCGTGACTATACTCCGACCCAGCATGAATAACAACCTGGCTGATCGTACTGCGCCGAATGGACGGGTGCGGGCGGTGGTATTTGACGTGGGCGGTGTGCTGTTGCGGACCGATGATCATGGTCCGCGGCGGAGGCTGGCCGAGTCGATGGGGCTGACCGAAGCCCAGCT
>JAGOCU010000132.1 GCA_017998555.1 Thermoflexales bacterium | reverse complement strand
GCCGCGATCTGGGCGAACGCCTGCTTCAGCAGCTCCTGCTGGGTGTGGCCGAGCTTGCCTGGGTGCAGGCTGTTGCGGGGTGGACGGCCCGCCTGGATGGCCTCGAGCTGATGCCGCAGGCGGAGCTGCATCAAGAAGTCGTAGGCGGCGGCGATCTCATCCCGGCTGCTGTCCGCGATCAGATTGCGCTCAGCGAGGGTCGCGATGCGCTCCAGGGTGTGGGTCTGGCTGATCTGATGCCGGAGCGCATACAGCCGGGCGAAGGTGACGATCGGCATCATCGCCTCCTTCAGGTCGATCTCCCCGGCGTGCTCGGCTGCGCCGCCGCCCAGATAGATGTTGCCCAGCAGGCGGAACGGCGGTTTAAACGTCAGGGCGTTCTGGGCGAAGTGGTGCAGGAAGGCCGGATTGTCCAGCGGCGCCGCATGCACGTGCCGGCGCAAGGCCTGGGCCAGCTCGGCATCCCCGGCCACCGCCCGGAAGTCCAGGAAGATGCTGAAATCGGCGATCTCCTGCGGCTCGGCCGCGCGCGCCCAGGTGTCAAAACCCGCTCGCCACTCGGACAAGGAGCGGCACCAGCGCGGATTGCTGGCCATGACCCCGCCGCGGCAGGGCGCGTAGCCGGCCTGACGCAGGCCGTCGCACACCCGCCCGCCCAGGCGCAGGAAATACGCCGCCGCTTCCGCTGCATCGCCGCCCTCGGCCGGCGAGAAGATGATGCCGTTGTCCTGATCGGTCAGCAGGGTCTGTTCCTGGCGGCCCTGGCTTCCCATGGCGATGAAGACAAAGGTGGCCGGCGGCGGCCCGAGATCGTCGATCGCCAACTGAACCAGGCGCTCGGTCGCCGCGTCGCAGACCGCGGTCAGCATGCTCGTGACATGCCGCGGGCGGGCGCTGCTACCGAGCAGGCTCGCCGCCAGGGGGACGGCCCGCGCGCACGCGGCGGCCACCGCGTCGGGCGTCGTGGCCCGCCCGATCTCGCGCAACAACACCATCGGACCGTAGCGCGGGAACTGGATTAGGGCGTTGCTGTCGATGACGCTGACGATGCGGCCATCCCGATCCTCCACCGCCAGGTGGCGCACGCCGTGCTCCTCCATCCGCATCAGCGCCTCGTAGATCAGGGCGTTCTCGGGGATCCGGATGAGCGGCGCGCTCATCACGGCGTGAATCGGGGTGGCCGGCGCCTTGCTCTCAGACAGGACGCGAGCCCGCAGATCGTGGTCGGTGACAATCCCGAGCATGGCCCCGGATTCGGCTGCGACCAGCGCCGCCGTCGCCTTGCGCCCGGTCATCATCCGAGCGAGTTGTCCAACGGTGGTATCCAATCCAACAACCAGCGCGTCGCGCCCGAGCGCGGCGATGGGCTCGTGCAAAAAGAGCAGCGACGCCTGCAGCCTGTCGATCAGCGCATCGCGCCCGGCCGCCTGGCGGCGGGCGGCCGTCACGTCCTGCAGCAGCCCGTCGATATAGGCCGGGTGGCGCAGGGTATCGCGGACCAGGGCGGCTGAGAGCGCGAGGAAGCGCGCGCCGCCGTCGGGAGCCTCGATCCGCAGGAGGTGATCGCGCAACTCGCCCTCGGCGAGCAGCGTCTGAAACACGCGCTCGTAGTCGCCCGGGTCGGCAAAGCAGTCGGCCAGGGCCGGCTGTGAGCCTTCGGCTTCCCGCGGCGGGGGGAGCAGCGCCCGCCCAGCCGGGTTGATGCTGAGGAAGACCCCCCGCCGTGCGGCCCGGGCCCGGAAGATGCCAACCGGCGCCGCCTCGGCCGCGGGAGCCAACGCCTCGTCGCCGGCTTCGGCCGGCCGCCGGGCGATGTCCCTGGCCAGCAGGATGTAGCCGGGCTGTCCGTCAAAGGCGATCGGGTTGAGGGTCAGAATGGACTCGACCAGACTGCCGTCCCGCCGGGTCAGACAGCCCTCGGTTGGAACACCCAACGCCGAAGTGTCATTCGTTGTTCTGTCCAGCGCCGCCCACAGCCCGGCGTTGCCAGCCTCGCGCGGCAGCACATCGACCAGCTCCAGGAACTCGAGCTGGCGGGTGGTGTAACCCAGCATGCTCAGAAAGGTGGGATTGGCATACCGGCAGCGGTCGTTCAACGCCAGCAGGGTGCCCTCGGTGGTCGCTTCGACCAGGGCCTGATACCGCGCCGTCGACTCGCCCAGACTGTCGACGACCTCCTGACGCTCCTTCTCCACCCGCAGGCTCTGCTGCAGCACAAACAGGAGCAGCAGAACGATCGCGCCAAAGCTCGCCAGGGATGCGTTGATCAGGCTCTGCTCGATGCGGGTGATCTCCTGGCGCACGTCGTCGGTGTAGAGACCGGTCCCGATGATCCATCCCCATGGCGCGAAGCCCTTGACATACGATTCCTTCGCTTCGAGGCGCCCGGGGTCGTCGTTCCACTGCCAGACGTAGTCGATGTAGCCCTGCCCATCCCGCCGGACCAGGGCGGCAAACTCGACAAAGATCGCCACCCCGCGCGGGTCCTTGAACGTGGACAGGTCCTGGCCATTCAAGTCCGTGCGATACGGGTGCATCAGCATGCGCGGCCCGC
The DNA here is from genome assembly GCA_017998555.1 of Thermoflexales bacterium. Classification (GTDB taxonomy): domain Bacteria; phylum Chloroflexota; class Anaerolineae; order J036; family Brachytrichaceae; genus Brachythrix. The sequence goes on along the minus strand of JAGOCU010000132.1, from coordinate 3,926 downwards.
CGTCCTGAATCCAGAAGTAGTCCTTGCTCGCGGGGCCATACCGCAGGGCCTGGACGACCGCGGTCGCGGCGGCCTGGGCCTGTTCGCGGGTGAGTGTGCCATTTTGCGCGTCCCGCTCATACGAAGCGAGGATGCTCCAGGCGGAGTTGGTCAGCTCGCGGATGAGCTCACGCTTGCGTTCGAGCAGGGTGCGCTCAAAAGAGGGCAGGATCAGCCCCCAGAAGGCGGCCAGGAACAGGCCCATCGCGACCAGGGTCGGCAGCGCAATCCGCAGGACATACGAGCGGCGCCGAACGCGCTGGGGTTTTCCCGTTGGTCGAGACGGTCCTGGCGCGTCGGCGGTCGCTGGCGCGCCCGTGGTAGGGCTGGCCGCAAACGAAGGTCCGCCAAATATCGCGGCCCGAAAACGGTTCCAGTCATCGCGCGGCATGGCGATGCCAAGCGGTTGGCCTGCCTGGCCGTTTCCGCCGTGAAAGTCGGTCCCGGCGCACACCAGCAGCGCGTGTTTTCGGGCGAGCTGGCGCAGCCCGGTTTGTTCGGCCTCCGAGAACTGGGCGTAGAACGCCTCAATCCCGTCCAGGCCCTTCGTCTTCAAGTCGGCGACCCGCCCGTCGAGCCTGGCCAGGTCGGACTCAAAATGAAGCGGATGAGCCAGGAAGGCGCGCCCGCCCGCGCGATGGAGGAGGGCGATGGCCTCGCCGATCTCGAGCTGCCCATCCGGGGCGGCGCTGGCCGCGGGCGGGGCGCCGTCGGCCTGGCGGCTGCTGCCGGCCCGGCGCAGCGATTCCGTGATGCTGTGCACCTCGACGCTGCGCGCCTGACGCAATGACAACAGGGTGGCGGCCAGCTCGGGGTGCTCGGGGTCGAATCCGTAGCCCAGCAGGTGCGCCTCGCGGCCGCCAAACCGGGTGGTCAGCTCCACCCCGGTCAGACTGGCGATCCCGCGTTTGCGGAGCGCCTCCTGAAAGCGGGCAAGCCCCTCGATCGTGTCGTGGTCGGTCAGGGCCGCATAACGCACGCCCGCGGCATCCAGACCCGCGGCCAGCGCCTCGGGGGTCTGCTCGCCATCACTGAAGATGGTGTGGGTGTGGAGATTGACCAGGATGGCTTCGCCCATCTTTCTCATTGGGGCCGGGCGGCCACAACTCCGGACCCGGCCCCAGGCGTCCGGACTACGCGGTGGCGAGCGCGCGCTTTGGCGTCAGCAGCGAGACCACGATCAGCGTGATGAAGCTGAGCGGGATCGAGATGATGCCGGGATTGTTGAGCGGGATGGGCGCGTCGAGCGGGTTCATCCCATACAGCGTGTACAGCTCGGGCGAGAACGCGATCAACCCGAGCGAGGAGACGATGCCGACAATGATGGAGGCGGCGATGCCCTTGGCCGTGGTCCGCTTCCAGAACAGCAGCATCAGGATGGCCGGCAGGTTGGCCGAGGCGGCCACCGCAAAGGCCAGCCCGACCAGAAAGGTCACATTGATGCCCTTGAACAGGATCCCAAGCACGATGGCGATCCCGCCGATGACAAACGCCGAGATCTTGCCGGCGTTGACCTTCTGGCGGTCATCCATCTTGATCTTGAAGAAGCGGTCGAACAGGTCGTGGGCGATGGCGCCCGAGGCGGCCACGATCAGACCGCTGACCGTGCCCAGAATGGTCGCGAAGGCGATGGCCGAGATCACCGCGAAGAGCAGCTCGCCGAAGGAGCGGGCCAGGAGCGGGGCCGACATGTTGCTGTCGGCCGGGTTGATCACCCCGCTGGTCATCGCGCCCAGACCCATGTAGAGGGTGAGGATGTAGAAGGCGCCGATCGCGGCGATGGCGACGATCGTCGACTTGCGCGCGCTGGCCGAGTTCGGCACCGTGTAGTAGCGGATGAGGATGTGCGGCAGCGCGGCCGTGCCCAGGAACAGGGCCAGCATCAGCGACAGGAAGTCCAGGCGCTCCAGCGGCGTGCCCTCGACCTTGAACTTGAGCCCGGGGCGCATGATCCGATCGCCCGAGACCACTTCGGGATAGTAGGCGGTCACCTTGTCGCCGTTGCCGTCGGTGAAGTTTGCGGTCTTCCAGGTCCGCACGGCGGTGTCCTTGTCGGTGATGACCGACAGGAATTCGAGCGGCGACGGCAGGCTGCCGGTCGAGACATCGCTCTGGCCCTTGATCTTCTCGAGGTTGCCGACCTGGCGCAGTTGGTTGGTCGGCGAAGCCGGCGCGCCGTTGATCCACGGACCGTCCTTCTTCGTGACGACGGATTGGTTTTCCTTGAGGGTGATGACCCCGGCGCTGTCGGCCACCGACCACCAACTCTCCTTGCCATCCCGGGCGAGCTTGACCATGATCGGGGCGCCCTTGACCGTCTTCTGTTCCACGAGCTTCCAGGCCGGATCAGAGACGCTGATGCGATCGCCTGACCTGGCTGCGGCGAGCTCGGAGTACTTGTAGAACGGGACCGCGCCGCCCTGATCGGGCTGGGTGGTAAAGCCGCGCAGCACGACCGCGCCCACCAGAATGGCCGAAACGATGATGAGCAGGCCGCCCTTGAGGAACTGGACGTAGGTGGTCGAGGCCATGCCCGCGGTGGCGACGATGGTGATGACGATCGCGCCGACCATCAGCACGCCCCAGGCGTGGGGGATGCCGAGCAGCGGCTCAACCAGCACCCCCGCGCCGACCATCTGCGGGATGAGATAGCAGATCGAGACGACCAGGGTGCTGATCGCGGCGAAGAGCTTGATCCCGCGCGAGTTGTAGTTGGCGTCCACCGCGTCGGTGAAGGTGTACTTGCCCAGGCGCTTGAGCGGCTCGGCCACCACAAACAACGCCACAATCCAACCTGCGAGATAGCCGATGGAGTACAAAAAGCCGTCGTAGCCGGCCGTGGCGATCAGCCCGCAGATGCCGAGGAAGGAGGCGGCCGAGAGGTAGTCGCCGGCGAAGGCGATCCCGTTCACGCCCCAGTGGATCTTGCCGCCGGCGGCGTAGTAGCCGCTGGCGGTTTTAGCCTTGTTGCCCAGGTAGAGCGACAGCCCGACGACAAAGACGACAAAGAGAAGAAAGACAATGATTGCCATGAGGTTACGCCTTTGTCGCCGCGGAGCCGGCGCCATCGCCCGCGGCTTTGTCGGCCCGGGCATACTCCGCCTCCTTCTTGAGGCACATCGCGTTGTAGAGCAGGGCTTCGAGCAGGGCGACGATGATCAGGGTGAAGCCATATACCGTCGCCAGGTTCAGCCCGGCGAAGACGATGGTCGCCATCGTCGGCGGGCTGAGCAAATTGATTGCCACAAACGCGGCATAGAAGAGAGAATAAAGAACAAACATCAAGATACCGAGGCGCATCTTGTAGGGTCCCGCAGGATCCTTCGCCGCGGGGGTCGCGGGTTCATGCAGCATGAGGAAGCTCCTTTGCGTAAGCCGGTTGACCTATTCTATTCCTGTGTTTTTGAGTGGATGCAAATACTGTCGAGGGCGCTCCCCCCGCCCCGGCGTACGCCGGGGCGGGGGGAGCGCCCTCGACAAAGAACTCACAGATCGAGCGCCCTTTCCATCAGGAAGGTTCCCGGCAGCATCGTGTATCCCAGCTTGCGGTCGATGGCGATCATCGGCAGGTTGCGGGTGTTGTGGTGGGTGCGCACAAATCCGACCTTCAGCACATTTCGCGCGTAGCGCAACGCGTGGATCTTGACCGCCTGGCCGAGCTTGCGCTCGCGATAGCGCGCATCCACCCCGGTGAACAGGTTGTAGGCATAGTCGCTCCCCTCGAAGCGGGTGATGGCGCTCATCGCCGCCCAAACGCCGGTGGCGGTGTCGATCGCCACGATCTGGCCGGACGGTTTGTACCACGCCGCCTGGCACACCCGCTTCTGGAAGTCCTCGAACGACGCCCACGGATGCTCGCCCTCCTGGCCCGGTGTCGCCGCGCTCGC
>JAGOCU010000131.1 GCA_017998555.1 Thermoflexales bacterium | reverse complement strand
CTGTCTGAGTCACCATCATCACCCGGCGCCGATCGTGGGTGTCGGCGATCATGCCGCCCAGCAGGGCGAAGACCACGATTGGCCCGATCCGCACCAGCCCCAGGATCCCGAGACCAAGCGCCCGGGCGTCCAAAGTGGCCGACAAGCCGAGCGCATTTAGGGTCCAGGTTTGTCCCTGCAGCAAATCGAAAATGTGCCAGTTCACCGCGGTGAGCTGCATCTGCGTGCCGGTCTGCGAGATCAACTGGCCCGCCCAGAGCAGGCGGAAATCGCGATGCTGGAAGGCGGCAAGACGAGGTGGTTTCGCGGCGAATTCGGACATGAAGGCTGTATTATCGCCAGCGTGCCAATTCGTACTTTCCGAGACGCGCTACACCAGGCGCTTCAAACCCACGCGCCCGCCGACGAGACTGAAGCCGGCCACCTGGCCGTAATTGCCGCGTTTGTGGCGGCCGAGCCGGAGCCCTTCAGCCGCGACACGCTCGAGGGCCACATCACCGCGTCCGCCTTCATCGTCGACCCAACCCATTCGTTCACGCTTCTCGTCTGGCATGAGAAGCTGGCGCGTTGGTTGCAGCCGGGCGGGCATTGCGAGGAAAGTGATGCGTCCACCCTCGCAGCGGCCGAACGCGAAGTGGAGGAGGAAACCGGCCTGGGTCACGACCAATTGCGGCGGGTTGGTGACGCGGTGTTTGATGTTGACGCGCACCGCATCCCGGCGCGGCGCGACGTCCCCGAGCATTGGCACTTTGACATTCGGTATCTCTTTGAGGCCGACCGCGCGGCGCCGACCCTGGCCGGCGCAAACTGGGTGAGCATCGAGCAAATGCTGGCCCACCCGCATGCCTCGCTGCGTCGTCTCGCCGAAAAGGCAGCCCATGCGCGTTGACACGTTGGACAGGGCGGTCGCTGTCGCAATCGCCGCAACGGCCTTCCTGGCCATCATTGTGTTGCTGCGCGGCGACCAGATCGGGGTGCGCATCGCGCAGACCCAACCCTCAAACGGCGCGGGCGACGTCGGTCTGCGGCCCGTGATCGGGCTGACGTTCAGCGAGCAGATGCAGCAGACGTCGCTGGAAGGCCGGCTCAGTTTCAACCCGCCTGTGACCGGCACGCTGCGCTGGTCGGGCAATTCCGCCCTGTTCACCCCGGCCGCGCCGCTTGCGGCCGATACGGCCTATACCCTGACCATTCGGGCCGGCGCCCCAAGCGCGAGGGGTCGGCTTACCCGTGACGATGTCGTGCTGCGGTTTGTCACCCATCGCCCGCGTCTGGTCTACCTCGCCCCGGCGACGGGCATCTCGGACCTGGTGGTCGCGGATGTGGGCGGCTCCGGCCAGGAGCGGCGGCTGACGTCGGAGCCGTTTGGCGTCTATGATTTTGCGGTGAGTCCGGATGGCCGTCGAATCGCATTCAGCGTCAATCGGGACAACGGGGGCAGTCGAGACTTGTATCTTGCCGGCGCCGACGGGAGTGATCGCACCCGGATTGTGCGTTGCGACCAGCAGCACTGTCAGTCGCCTTCCTGGTCGGCGGACGGCTCACGCATTGCGTTTGAACGGCGCAATCTCGAGAAGGCGGCCATCGGCGTAATCCCCGGCGCGTCCCGGCCGTATGTCTATGACGCCGCATCGGGCCAGGCCACGGCGCTCTTCACTGACACGCAGTATGTTGCCTCGTCGCCGCGCTGGTCGACGGCTGGTGAGACCCTGAGCTACTACGACACGATCCAGAGCATCTTGACCGTGTTTGATCTGAACCTGGGAACCACCGTCGAGGTTCCGAGCGTGCTTGGCGATGCCCCAGCCTGGGCGCCCGACGGTGGATCATTTCTGTTGTCGGACCTGGTCTCCGGTGACGGCGGACGCTTTCAACAACTGCTTCGTTTTGACTACGCCTCCGTGACCCTAACTCCGGTCATGCCTTACAGCGACACCAACGACTACGGAGCCGCCTGGTCGCCCATCGGCGACGCAATCGTCTTTAGCCGACAGTCGGCCGATTCGTTTTCGGCCACCAGCGGTGTTGCTTTCTATGGTCCACAGATCTGGGTCGTGGGCGCCGATGGTTTGAACCCACGCGCCCTGACAACCGACACCGAGTACAGCCACGCCGGCATCACCTGGTCGCCGGATGGGCGCTGGATTTCATTTGTGAGAACGAACTTGCGCACGATCAACCCCATCCCTGAAGTGTGGCTGATCCGGCCGGACGGGAGTGGCGCGCGAAGCGTGGCCCGGGACGCCACGCTGCCGGCCTGGGTTCCCTGAAGAGGTCAAGTCATATGAACCCGACAACAGCAAGCGCGGCCAACGCCGCACCGCGGATCGCCGCCGTGATACTGACCTTGAACGAAGCCCGGCACATTGCTGCATGTCTGGCGACCCTGGCGTGGGCCGACACTCGGCTGGTCTTCGATTCGTTCTCGAGCGATGAGACGCCGGCTCTGGCCCGGGCGAACGGGGCGACCGTGGTCCAGAACCGATTTGTCAACTATGCCCAGCAACGCAACGACGCCCTCGCCTGGGCGGCTGCCCAAACGCCGCCGGTCGACTGGGTCTTCTTTGTGGATGCCGATGAGCGCTGCACCCCTGCGCTTGCGGCTGAACTGCGCGCGGTGGTCGAAGATCCGACCTGCGACGTGTGGGCGGTCCCGCGCCACAATTTCATTTTCGGAAAGCTGACCCTCGGGGCCGGTTGGTTTCCTGACTTCCAGGCCCGGCTGTTCCGGGTGGGCAAGGCCGATTTCGAACCGGCGCGGGCCGTCCACGAGGTCGCCCGCCACCTGGGAGAGATGGGTCGACTGCGGGCCACGCTCGATCATTACAACTATGACAGCGTGGCCCAGTTCCACGAAAAGCAGCGGCGCTATGCCGAATACGATGCGGGCATCCTGTTCAAACAAGGCGCGCGCCCAAAACCGCGCAACTTTGTCCTGCAACCGCTGCGGGAGTTTCGGCGGCGCTTCTTCAGTCTCGGCGGCTATCGGGATGGCGCGCATGGCCTGCGCCTGAGCGCGCTCATGGCCTGGTATTCGTTTGACATGTATCGCCGACTCGCCCGGATGTGGCGGGACGCGAAATAGCGGGCAGCCGCAGGCGCGGCGTTGGGCGCGCGTCACGCGCGCAGCCATGGGCATGCCACAATGCGGGCATGGGCAGGTGCGGGCGGACAGGATTCTGGCTGAAGCGGATCGCAATAGCGGCGATGGCGATCGGCGCGGTGGTCGTCGTGGGTCTCTTCGTGACACTCCCCTCGGTGGAGGCGCTGCCCGATCGGATCCATGTCGCCAGCACCCGTTTCCTGGACCGGAATGGCACGCTGCTTTACGAAGTCGTCGATCCTCAACTGGCCACGGGTGGCCGGCGGACTCACCTCGCGCTTGCGGATATGGGCGACGACCTGCGCCGGGCCGTCATTGCAGTGGAAGACGCCAGTTTCTATGAGAACCCGGGCGTGGACCTGCGCGGGATTGTCCGTTCGGTCCTCATCAACATCGAGGGGGGCGACACGTTGGCCGGCGGGAGCACGCTCACCCAGCAGCTCGCTCGGATTACGCTGCTGGATGAGACCGAGCGCCAGCAGCGCACGTTGTTGCGCAAAGTGCGCGAGGCACTGCTGGCCCTGCAGTTGGGCGGGCGCTATCCCAAGGACGCGATCCTGGCTTTCTATCTCAATGAGGCCTACTTTGGCAATCTCGCCTATGGCGCCGAAGCCGCCGCTCAGGCCTATTTTGGCAAACACGCCCGCGAGCTTGATCTGGCCCAGAGCGCGCTGCTGGCCGGACTGTTGCAGAATCCGGTCGCCTATGACCCGCTCAACCATCCCGAAGCGGCTCAAAAGCGTCAAACTGTCGTCCTCGACCTCATGGCGCGCCAGGGCATGATCAGCGCAGAGCAAGCCCTGGCCGCCCGCCAGACCCGGCTTGAATTCGCGGGGTCCGCCTCGAGCATCCGCGCCCCGCATATGGTGGCCTACGCCCGGGCCTGGGCGGAAGAGCGCTTTGGCATCGAGGCGGTTTCGCGGGGCGGACTGGTCATCACGACCACCCTCGACATCGGACTCAATGACATCGCGACCCGCGCCGCGCGCGATCGCCTGGGCCAGCTTCGCGAGGAACAGGTGACCGAGCAGCGGCCATATGGCTACAACGCCAACAATGCGGCGGTGGTTGTGCTGGATCCCCAGAATGGCGACATCCTGGCCATGGTCGGCAGTCCGGACTATTTCGACCGCGCGATCAGCGGCGCGGTAAACGCCGCCGTGGCGCTTCGCCAGCCCGGCAGCGCCATCAAGCCCCTGACCTATGCCGCTGCGCTCGAGTCGGTTCCCGGCTTCACGGCGGCAACGCCAATCATCGATGTCGAACGCCCTTTTCCAACCCGCGAAGGCCTGCCGTATGTTCCTGAGAACTACGATCGCCGGCATGTCGGCCCGATCAGCGCTCGCGCCGCGCTGGCGACTTCGAACAATGTTGCCGCCGTCGCGACGCTGGAGCAGGTCGGCGTGCCGCGCCTGCTGGCATTTGGGCGCGCGCTTGGACTGCGTTCTTTTGGCGACGAGTCCGAGTACGGCTTGTCCTTGACCCTTGGGGGTGGGGAGGTTCGTCTGTTGGAATTGGCCGCCGCCTTTGGCGCCTTTGCCCGAGCGGGCGTGCCGCTCGAGCCGGTGGCAGTCCTGGAAGTCAGCGATGCGGCCGGCCGAGTGCTCTATCAGCGCGCGCCGGCAGCCGCAGCGCCGGCGCAGATGGCGCCGTCGACGGCCTGGCTGATCGGCGACATCCTGTCTGACAATGCCGCCCGCGCCCCCGCATTTGGCGAGAACAGCGCGCTCCGCCTGCCCTTCCAGGCTGCGGCGAAAACCGGCACCACAACCGATTGGCGTGATAACTGGACGGTGGGCTACACCCCCCATGCGATCGTGGGCGTGTGGGTGGGGAATGCCACCGGCGAGTCCATGACCCGGATCAGCGGTGTCACTGGCGCCGCGCCAATCTGGCGCGATGTCATGCTGGCCGCCCATGAGAACCAGCGGCCGGGCTGGTTTGACCGTCCGGCCGACATGACCCGAGTGGAGGTCTGCGCCCTTTCAGGCATGCTGCCGACGCCGAGCTGTGCGGCCCGGCGCGCGGAGTGGTTTGCCGCTGGCACGGCGCCAACCCGACCGGATACGTGGACGGCCCGGGTCGGCGAAAGCGTCGTTTTCCGCCTGCCCGAACTCGCCCGGGAATGGGCGCGGGCGCAGGGCTGGAGGCTGGCCGATGAAGCGGACGCCAGCGTCCCATCGATCCGCCTGGTCAGGCCATTCGACGGCGCGCAATACCGGCTCTCGTCCGAGCTGCCGGCCGACGCCCAGCGCGTTACGCTCGAAATGGCCGTGACGGGGTTGGCGGTCCGCAAGGCCGAATACGCCATCGACGGCGAGACGGTCGCGGCGGTCGAGGCTGCCCCGTATGCCGGGCTGTGGACGCTCCGGCCCGGCGCGCACACGGTCGTCGGGCGGGTCTGGCTTGCCGACGGGCAAATGGTGGAGACCCCGCCGGTCCGCATCGTTGTGCTTCCTTGAGCGCATGCTACGATCCCGGCAATGCTTTCGGCAGTCATTGCCCGTCTCCGCGCGATTCCATGGCCGTTCTATGCGGTCATCGCCCTTGCGGCGGCAACCCGGCTGGCCGCGCTGCCGCTCATCGACTACCGCTATGATGAGGCCGCAGGTGTTCATTTTGCGTTTGTCATCGCTGATGGCCAGTGGTTGACGCTGGCGCCCCACAGCGGCAGCATCGCCACCCATCCACCGCTGGCGCTGTATGTGATGGCGTTGCCTGCATTGCTGGCGCGGGATGTCTTCTGGGTGGCCGGGTTTCGCGCGGCGCTGGACGTTGTCGCGGTTGGAGCGCTGGCGTGGATCGTGTCGCAATCGTTCGGCCGGGTAGCCGGGTTTATCGGCTCGCTGGCTTACGCAGCCGGTCCATGGGCGATCTATTTCGCCCGCAAAACATGGGTGTCGCCGATCGGTTTGTTCGGGACAATTGCGCTTTTCGGCGCGCTTCTGCTCGTGGGTCAGCGCCGCGCCCGGGGATGGCCGATTGCGACACTGGGCGTTGCCCTCGCCATCAGTTCTCATCTATCCGGGCTGTATCTGCTGCCAGGGCTTGCGCTGGTCCTGCTCCTGGGTTGGCGGCGGCTCCAGCCGGCGGTCTTCCTGGCCGGTCTGATCCCGCTGGCGCTCGTTGCCGCTGCCTACGCGGCCGCTGACGCGCCAACGGCTTTTCAGAACATCCAGTCTCTATTCCGAGCTCAGGGCGGGGGTGGCGCAGGAACGGCCGCGCTCGACTTTGCGCTTTGGCAGACTTCCGGCGCAAAGCTGGCCGAGGCTTCCGGGCTGCCTGCGTTGTTCGTCCGGGAAGGGACGCTCCCCGACCTCATCAACTTCGTGCCGCCGGCGCTTGTTGTTCTGGGAATGGTTCTGGCCGTGGGGCAATGGCTGCGGGATCGCAATCGTGCGCAGGCCCGAGCGGCCCTGGTCGCGGTGGGCTTCTGGTTGGGTGTCGTCGTGCCGCAGCTCCGCGCAAGTCCGGCCCCGCAACCGCACTATGTCCAATTGGCGATTCCGGCGGCTTTTGCCCTGGTCGGTTATAGCGCGGCCTGGATCTGGTC
>JAGOCU010000130.1:4508-6668 GCA_017998555.1 Thermoflexales bacterium | reverse complement strand
TGGCCGCGCCCACGATCGAGCCGGCCGCCATGAAGGTCAGGCGCGAAGCCGAAGCCGAGCCGCTGCTCCCGCTCGTGCTGGTATCGCTCATACGCAGCTCGATCTTGTCCGTTGGCATGCCGAGCGCCTCGGCCGCGATCTGCAGGAAAGCCGTGTGGGCGCCCTGCCCGCAATCAGCGCCGGCGTGAAAGACCAGCGCCCGTTCGATCTGGGTCGCGCCATGCAGCTCGATGGTGGCCTCGCAGCGCTCGGGGGCGCCAAACGAGAAGCCGATGTTTTTGTGCCCGGCCGCAAACCCACGCCCGCGCTTGATGTGGCCCTTGACTGGCGAGGCCTCCTGCTGCGCGCCCCAATCGGCCGCCGCCGCGCAGGCGTCAATCACCTCGACCATCGAGCAACCCTCGGGGATCACCGACCCGTTCACGGTGATGCTGCCGTCGCGCAGGGCGTTCTTGCGCCGCAGCGCGACCGGATCCATGCCCAGCGCGTCGGCCAGCTTGTTCATCTGGGTCTCGGCGATGAACAGCGCCTGGGGCGAGCCAAATCCGCGGAACGCGCCGCCCGGCACGTTGTTGGTCACCACTGCCGCCGAGTCGACTGTCACGTTGGGGATGACATACGGCCCGGTGCAGGTGACGGTGGCGTTGCCCAGGACCTTGTTGCTGGTGTAGTTGTAGGGCCCGGCATCGGTGTAGAGCTGGATCTGGGCGGCGACCAGGGTCCCATCGCGCAGCGCCCCGAGTTTCGCCCGGGCCCAGGCCGCATGGCGCTTGTGGTGGCCGATGATGCTCTCTTCGCGGGTCCAGATGATCTTGACCGGCCGGCCGAGCTTCTGGGCGGCCAGAGCCAGCACGATTTGCACGCTCATGTCCTCGCGCCCGCCAAAGGCGCCGCCAATCGCGGGGTAGATCACCCGGACCCGCTCGATCGGCAAGCGCAGCGCATGCGCGATCTGCTCCTGGTCCTCGTGGGCCCACTGCCCGGCCACCTGCACGGTGATCCGGCCCTGCTCGTCGAGGTAGGCCAGGCCCGCCTCGGGCTGCAGATAGGCGTGCTCTTGCGCGCCGGTGCGGTACTCGGCCTCGACGATGACTTCAGCCTGGGCAAATCCGGCCGCGGCGTCGCCATGCCGGATCTTGTAGGGGTGAATGACGTTTCCCGGGTAATGCGGGTGAATCTGCGGCGCGCCAGGCGCAAGCGCGGCCTCGATCGAATCGATGGCTGGCAAATCCTCGTACTGAATGTGAATGAGCTCGCGGGCGCGCTCGGCGATGCGCTCGGTCTCGGCCACGATCAGAGCCATCTTCTCGCCCACGTGCCGAACGACGCCGTCAAATGCCTTGGCCCCGGGTGCGCCTGAGGCGCCCACCATGACCGGGGCGTCAAAGAGCATCAATCCGTACTCGTTGTTGGGCACATCCGCGCCGGTGAAAACGCCGAGGACGCCCGGCAGGCTGGCCGCCTCGCGGATGTCGATCGATATCACCCGCGCATGCGGCCGGCGGGCGAAAAGAACTTTGGCGTGGGCCATGCCGGGCATGGCCAGATCGCCTGGATAGGGCGCGCTTCCGGTGACCTTGGCGCGCGCGTCGATGCGGGGAAGGGAAAGCCCAACGCTCATGGTGAACGTAGTGTACGCCCGAGCCAGGCTGCCAGCAGGCCGCCCAGAAAGCCAAACAGATGACCCTCCCAGGACACACCCCGCTGCCCAGGCAGCACCCCCAGCACGATCGATCCATAGGCCGCGGCGACGACAACGGCGATGAAGATCGAGGGCAGACTGCGCTCAAAGATGCCCCGAAAGAGCAGATAGCCAAAGTAGCCGAAGACCATCCCGCTTGCGCCGAAATGGACGGTGTTGGCCCCGCCGATTTGCCAGATGCCCAAACCGCTCACGATCAGGACAACCAGAGAAACGCTGACGAATTCGCTGACGCTGCGGGCCAGGATGATGCCACCCAGCACCGCAAAAGGCACCGTGTTGGCGATCAGATGGGTGAAGCCAGCGTGCAGAAACGGGGCCAGGAGGATATTGGGCAGCCCGGCCAGGTCGCGCGGATGGATCCCCAGGCTGTTCAGGCGCTGGCCGAGAAAGAGGGTGTCGACGAACTCGAGCAGCCACATCAACCCGACGATGCCGAGCAGCAGGGCCAGGCGCGG
>JAGOCU010000130.1:0-4408 GCA_017998555.1 Thermoflexales bacterium | reverse complement strand
CGATCCGCGCGGCTACGGCAAAAGCAGGAAGATCGCCGGCAAGCACACGGTCAAGGAAGCCGCCGGCGACATCGTCACCCTGGCCAAATCGCTCCGGCTGGGAAAGTTTCATTTCGTTGGACACTCGATGATGGGCATGGTGGCCCAGTATCTGTGCGCCCGGCATGGCAGCCGGCTCAAGAGCGCCGTCGGCGTGACGCCGGTGCCAGCCACGGGCGCGCCGATGGAAGGCGACGCGCTCGCCCTTTTCTCCAACGCCTGGCGCGCGCCGGCCAACCGCGGCACGATCTGCGCGATCACCACCGGCAATCGCAACACGCGCGAATGGGAAAAGTTCATGGTCAAAGCCTCGCTGGCCAGCACGACCCGAGACGCCTTCAAGGACTACTTCCACATGTGGTCGGAGACCAATTTCTCGGCCGAGATGCCCGGGATTGCGACGCCCTTCCTGGCCATCACCGGCGAGCATGACCAGGGCGTGCCCACCGACTACGTCAAGGCCACGATCATGGCCTGGATGCCCAACGCCCAATTGCACATCATGGCCAACGCCGGCCACTACCCGATGATGGAGACCCCGGTCCAGTTTGTCACCGTTGTCGAGGCGTTTCTGGCGAAGCATTTCTGAACGATGTTGTTTTGGAGCGAGCCCCCGGCTCGGCCGGTGGGTTCGCTCCAAAAGGATAGATTGCTACAATCGCGCTCTTCAACATGACCGAGTGGCGCGACGAAATCGCATATCTGGGCGGCAGCCTCAAAGCCGAGCAAGCGCTCATCACACGCATGGAGCAGGACGTCCGCTCGGTCGTGCGCGCGGCCGAACGAACGCACGGCAGGCCGCTGCGCGCCCAACACGCCGCACCGCTCGCCGGCGTGCGGCGGGCCTATCTCCGTATTCCCGGCCGCCTTCCCCCCGACCTGCAGGTCGGCTTCCTGCGTCCCGGCGCCGAGTACGCCGCCCATGTCCGGTTTTCCAGCGCCGCCAGCACCGCCGGCCATGGCCCGCGGCTCGACCTGCGCGGCTGCGCCGTGCGCATCGTCATCGGCCCCAATACCGTCCACGACCTGCTCATGACCAACGCCGAGCGCCACCACGCGCGCGACGCATGGGAGGCGACCGCGACGATGTGGGCGTTTGGCGGGCATGGCCATTTGACCGGCCTGCTGCGGCTCGCGGCGCGCCTTGGCCCGGCCCGCGCGCTGGCCATCGCCAGCGTCCTGCGCGAACAGAGGGCGATCCCGGTCGACAGCCTCGCCAGCGAAACGTGGTGGAGTGGCGCGCCGTATGCCTTCGGCAAAGTCGCGTTGAGATTCCACCTCGCCCCGCTGGCGCCCAAACCGCGCCGGCTCTCGGCCCGGGCCGACCTCGCTGCCGATTTCAGGGCCCGTCTGAAGCGTGAAGACGTGCGTTACGATCTGCGGATCCAGCGCTATATTGACCCCGCCCGCACCTCGCTCAACGACGCCAGCCGGGTCTGGCTCGCCCCGCACGAGACCATCGCCGAACTGATCCTTCCCAGCCAGGAGCTCCGAGCGGAGGACGAGGCCTTTGTCGACAAGCTGGCCTTCAGCCCCTTCAATGTCGCTGGATCTGAGTTTGAGCCGTTGGGCAGCATGAATCGCGCCCGCTCCCGGTTGTATGTCGCGAGCCAGTTGATGCGGCGCTGAAAATGGATGCGGGAAGCGATATCCCCGGGCTTCGCCCGGGGATATCGCTTCCCGCAATAATCCTGAGTCCGCGCGCCGACTGGAAAAATGCCTATACTCAGCCTCATCTATTGACCTGGCTGTCAGGCGCTCAACGAGCAATCGAAAGACAAAGCGAATAGGAAGGAAAAATGGCCGAATCAAAAATGAACAAAGCCTATTGGGTGGCCCACAAAGCCAAGACGCTTCTTGACTCCGGCGACACCGTGGCCAAAGCCCTGGAGTTGTGGGACAAGGACAAAGCCAAGTCGCCTCAAAACTGGAACGCTGACCTCATGGCGACCGTGCTTCTGAACGTCTCTCTGAAAGCCGGGGCGCTGGAGGCAAAGGCGAATAGCGTCATTCACAAAGAGACCAAGGCCCTGCTGAAGTCCTACAAGGAAGATGCCAAGTTCTTCTCTGACGCCATCAAGACGGCGACCGGCAAGGAATTGGTCACCCATGTCGAAAACCTGACGTTGCCGGACACGATCGCGGCGGAACTAAAGGCCACGGATCCCGCCGGCTGGGCTCAGTTTGACGAAAACTACTCCTTCTTGAAAGCCATGAAGAAGAGCGGCGGAAAGGGTTCGCAGAGCATGTACGACGAGTTCATCAAGGACGGCGCGAAGAAACAAGTGAACATCTCGTTTGCCCTGCGGACCAAGCTGGACAAAGACGCTACAGCCAAGATCTGGGACTCGGACAATTGGGATGATGCAAAGGGAGAAATACAGCGGGTATTCAATGACAATGTCAAGGGAAAGGTTGGGCCGCTGATGGCGAAGATCGACAAGAAGCACAAGATCGCGCTGGCGAAGGCGCTCTAGGCCTGCAAAGTTCGTTCCCGGAAGCACTACCCCCCGCCCCGGCATACGCCGGGGCGGGGGGTAGTGCTTCCGGGATATGATTCCGCTGAACAGCGACCCACTATGGCAACACCCAAAAATGCCGCGCCCACCCGGGCCGCCAGCGCGCCGGCGCTCCCCGTCGATCCCAGCCTGCAACACCTGCAGGCGGAGATGAGCCGCCTCGATGCGATCATGCGCCGCGCCACCCTGCGGGCGCAGGTCGCCGGGCAGGACCCCGCCGACGACCTGCGCGGGCTTCGGATCAGCGACACCGAAGCCGGGGCCCTGGCCCGCCGCCCTTTTGGCGCGCACTGGGCACAGACCGTGATGCTCGCCCCGGCCGAGGAACAGGCCTTCGCCAGCGAAGAGTCCGCCGCCCGGGCGGCCGCCGATCAACTCATCGCCTCCGCCCGCCAGTCCGGCGTCTCGCTCCGGCTGGTTCGTCTGGCCCAGACCTTCTCGTTCTCGCGCTTTGATCTGGATGTGTTCCTGCTGTGCATCGCGCCGGCCCTCGATCTGCGCTATGAGCGCTTGTATGGCTATCTGCAGGACGATGTCACCCGCCGCCGGCCGACGGTCGGCCTGATGCTCGACTTGCTGTGCGAACCGGGCGCGCAACGGCTGCAATGGCTGTCGCGCTTCGCCGCTGACGCGCCGCTGTTCAAGCACGGCCTGATCGAGCGGGCCGCCGACACCGCCAGCGCGTCGCTGATGGCCCAGGCCCTGCGCCCCGACGATGCCGTCGTCGCCTGGCTGCTTGGCCACTACCAGCCGGACCCGCGCCTGAACGCGCGGCTCATGCCGCCCGCGGTCAGCGACGCGGATGTCATCCTGGCCGGGCCGGTGATGGCATCCATCGGCGCAATTGCGGCCTCCTTCGGCGAAGAACAACCGCCGGTTCTGGCCTTCCATGGGCCGGATGCGTCAAGCCAGGAGGCGACCGCGCGCTGGCTGGCCCACGGCATGGAGCGGCCGCTGCTGGCAGCGCAGCTTCCGGCCATCGAAGGCAATGGCGCGAACGTGGCCGAGGCGGTCATGATGACCCTCCGGGATGCGCGTCTCACGGGCGCCGTCGCCTTTCTGGGCAACTGGGACGCCGCCGTGGTCGACAGCGGTTCAAGCGCCGCCGCGCTTGGGCATGTGCTGGACCACCCCGATCTCGTGATTCTGTCCAGCAAAGGGGTGTGGCAGGCCCAGGGCGTTGAGCGCGATCGGCAGGTGGCCTGGTTCGAATTCGCGGTGCCCGATTTTGCGCAGCGCCGCGCGCTGTGGGAGCACTTCCTGGCGGAGGCGGGCCTCGCCCTTGCCGATGATGTCGATTTGACCGCCCTCGCCGGCCAGTTTCAACTGACCGCGGCGCGCATCCGTGACACGGCCCTGTCCGCCCGCGACAACGCGCTCGCCCAGGGGGACGCCGATGAGGCGCCGGTGATCTCCAGCGCCGGTCTTTTCGCGGCCGCGCGCGCCTACACCACGCCGCGTCTGTCCGGCATGGCCCGCAAAATCACGCCGCGCTACGGCTGGTCAGACATCGTCCTGCCCGACGATCAGCGTCAGATGCTGCAGGAAATCGTCGACACGGTCCGGGTGCGTCCGAAGGTGCTCGGCGAATGGGGGGTCGGCGACAAGCTCACCGCCAGCGACGGGGTGACTGTCCTGTTTGCCGGTCCGCCGGGCACGGGCAAAACCATGGCGGCCGAGGTGATCGCCCGCGAGTTGGGGCTGGACCTCTACAAGATCGAGTTGTCGAACCTGGTCAGCAAGTTCATCGGCGAGACCGAGAAAAACCTCGAGCGCATTTTCAGCGAGGCCGAGAACGGCAGCGCGATCCTGTTCTTCGACGAGGCCGACGCCATCTTTGGCAAACGCAG
>JAGOCU010000129.1 GCA_017998555.1 Thermoflexales bacterium | reverse complement strand
TTCGCGCTGGAGGGGCTTGAGCGTTATCACGCCTCGCTCGGCCGCTTCTCCTTTCCCGACCAGCAGCCGCTGATCAGCCAGTCACTGCCCGAGTCGCCGATCGTGCGGCGGGGCACCCTGCCCTCGCTGCCGGTCGTTGATCTGCCGGTACGGCTGAACCTGATGCGTTTTTATTCGGATCTCATTGGCGAGCTCTGCCCGCCCGGCGAGGACGGCCAGACCTTCGGCGAAGCCGCCTACATGGATGCCGAGATCCTGCTCAACCTGTATCAGCGGGTAAACGTGGGCCGTTTTGTCGCCCAGGTCAAGCTCGAGATGGAGCCCGATCTGATCGGCCTGGTGAGCCAGCCGGCCGTCCTGCGCGAGCGCCTGACCAACCGCGCCCGCGAGCAGGCAGTCATCACCCGCGCCCGCGACGCGGCCGCGCGCCATCTCCTCAATCCCGATCTGTTCGAGCGCGTGTTTCGCTGGGTGATCGACGAGACGATCGCCATTGAGGTGCGCTATCTCCAGCGCATGGCCGAGGACGGAAAATCCCCAGTCTGAAACAACCCTCCCCGGCTTCGCCGGGGAGGGTTGTTTCAGGTTGATGATTACGGAAGAGCCGCCCCGCGCCCGGCAATAAACAAGCGATACCAGTCCTCGCGGGTAAGGGTCACCCCATCCGCCTGGCAGGCCGCCCGGATGCGCTCGGGGTTGCGGCTGCCAACCACCGGTTGGATACCGGCCGGGTGGCGCATCAGCCAGGCGAGGGCGATGGCCTCCGGGCTCACCTTCATGTCAGCGGCCAGCCCGGCCACCTCGGCCGCGACGGCTTGCGCGGTTTCCGGCCGCGTGCGCGATTCACCGCTGATCACCGCGCCTTTGGCCAACGGCGACCAGGCCTGGATCGTGATGCCATGCTCCCGGCAGTACTCCAGGGTGCCTTCGTTCTGAACCGGGCCGGCCGGGTTGTCCTGGTTGAAGACAATGCCGGCGTCCAGCAAATAGGTGTGCAGCAGGCTGACCTCAACCTGGTTGACGATGATGGGCTGGCGGACCGACGCGCGCAACAGCGAGATTTGGGCGGCGGTGTGGTTGCTCAGCCCGAAATGGCGCACTTTGCCGCTCGCGTGCAGGGCGTCGAAGGCCGCCGCCACCTCGTCTGGCTCGACCAGCGGATCGGGCCGATGCAGAAGCAGGATGTCCAAATAGTCGGTCTGCAGGCGTTTCAGGCTGCCCTCCACGGAGGAGACGATGTAGTCGCGCCGGAAGTCGTAGCGCCCGGGCGAGTAGGGGGTCGGGTCGCCCCCAAAGCGGATACCGCACTTGGACTGAATTGCGATCTGGTCGCGCAGGTGCGGCGACTCGATCAGGAGTTGAGAAAACACCTCTTCCGATTTGCCCGAGCAGTAGATGTCGGCATGGTCGAAGAAGTTGATGCCCTCGTCCAGCGCCAAACGCACGGCCGTCATCGCCCGGCCGCGCGCGGCGTCGGTGACCGGCTCGCTCCGGCTCCAGGAATCGCCGAGCGTCATGCAGCCAAAAATGATGCGGGAGACGGGCAGGGTCATGCCGGGCAGGGTTACTTTTTTCATGATTCGAGGTGGTAGATTTTCTCGCCGGCCCGGATCGCCACCTTGAGCCGATTCTCGGCTGGGGTGATCGGGCACGACCATCGCTCGCTGTAAGCGCAATATGGGTTGTAGGCCAGGTTGAAGTCGACGTGAAAGCGGTCCGGCCCGGCGGGTTCGGGTTCGAGATAACGACCGGCCGGGTAGGTTTCCTTGCCTGCCAGCGCGTCGGCGAAGGGCAGAAAAAAGCCGTGCGCGCCCTCATACAGGGTCAATTCAACCGCCTGCCCATCCACCGTGAACGAGAAGCGCCCATAGCGCGAGTAGGTCTGGGTGTCGCCGTCGGTCGTCTCGATCCGCACCCGCCCGCGCTCGGGGTCGCGCGCAACGGTCAGGGTCAGCCGCAGGGCGGGATTCTCGGGGAAATACTTCAGTCCGCGGAACTCGGCCTGCTCCTCGTCGAACAACGGACTGGCCGGATCGCTGGCGAAGAATGCGTCCTTCATTCGCCTGAACTCCTCAAGGTCGCTCATGCGGGAGAGTATACGGGAGCGGTATTCCCCAGCTTCGCTGGGGAATACCGCTCCCACAATCCATCCAAAATCACCGCACGCGCTGGGCGTAGAACATCGCGATGTCCTGCCCGTTCCCGTAGTTGTCGGCGTAGCCGGCGAAGCGAAATCCACGAGTCTGGGCCAGGCGCGTAGCCGGGTAGTTGCGAGTCGACAGGTCGAGGGTGACCGTGCGCAGCCCGAGCTCCTTGGCCTGGGCGATGGCGGCCCGCACGAGCTGGGTGGCCACGCCCTTGCGGCGCATCTCGGGCCGCACGCACATGATTGGAATCCAGCCTGTGCCCTGCCACGGCACAACGGCCATGCCCAGGTAGCCATACAGATCGCCCGAGTTTTCGCCCTGGCGCACCCAGGCGTAGTCGCAGCGATTCAGGATCCGCCTCAGCCCGCGGGGTTCGAACGTGGCCGGGACCTTCATCTGGCGGGGCAGCGCCGACAGCCGGAAAACACTCTCGTATTCGCCCATGCCGCCCCGCACGGCCTCGCGGGCCGCTTCGCGCGCGGCCATCTGCCACACATGATCGGTTGTGTAGCTATGGTCCAGGTTGATGACCAGCTCGATGTCGGAGAGGTTGGCGGGACGGATCATGGGGCAATGATGATGGGCAGGATACACACTGCGGCCGCGTCGCCACCCGCGCGAAAGACGACAAGCCTCAGCGGGAGCGTGCCGGGCGGAATCTGGCCAGCGCTGAAATTATAGGCAGGCATCAGCGGACCCGCGCGAACCGTCACCCCGGGATCGGCCGCATGCAGAAGCGACCACTGAGCCGCGCCGGGGAGCAGCAGTTCCAACTTGTAATACCCGCCCGCCTCCACGATCGCCGTGCCATTCACCACGTAGACGCCCTTGATCCGTTCGTTCGCGGCGGGGGCGGTGATCCGGGCATTCTCGTTACTGCAATCGGTGGCAACCGGCACCCCGCCCGGCGTTACCACCGGTGAAAACGAGGTTCGGGTCGGGGTCGCGGCTGGCGGCAGCGTCGCCGTCGCCCGGACTGTGCCCACCGCCGTGGCGACCGGCCTGGGCGTGGGCGTCTCCGTCGGCCGGGCCCGGGCCGTGGCCGTCAAGGCCGGGCCAAGGGTCGCCTGGGCCTGGGTTGAGATCTGAGTGCCGACGAAGATGATAGTCGGGGTGAAAGTCCCGATCCGGCTGATCACGGCTGTGGCCGGCGAGGTGGGAACCGCCGACGTCGCGCTCAGAGACGGTGTGCCGGGCACGATCGCGTCACCCGGAGGCGCCAGCGAGGCGAGCATGAAGATGAGACCGCCGCCCAACGCGCTGAGCACCGCCCGAAAAATGTTGCCATTGATTCGCCCCTGCACTTCCGCCCGCTCGAGCCGGTACACCGCCCGGCCCATGTCGCGCATCGCAAACAGGGTCGAGCCCACAAAGAACAGGAAAACGCCGCCCAGGATGAGATACAGCAGCACGCTGTAATCTCGGATCAGGCGCAGAATGGCGTCCATGATGCGGGTCGGACGACCGCCTAGCGCGCTCCTTCCATGCGGCGCAGCGTGCCTTCGATGACGGCGTGGAGTTTCGGCGCGATGCGCGGCGCGGCCTCCATCACCTCGGTGTGCGAAGGCGGTTCCCCTTCGTCGGCGCTCAGGCGCGCGACGTTGGTGATGCCGCTGAACCCCAGCACCCGGATGCCGGCGTGACGGGCCACCACAACTTCGTGGGCCGTTGACATGCCGACGGCATCCGCCCCGATGATGCGCAGAAAGCGCAACTCGGCCGGTGTCTCGAACATCGGGCCGGACACGCACACATAGACGCCCTGCTTGAGATCGACGTTTGCCTCGCGGGCCGCGTCAATGGCGAAGCCCTGAAGCTGGGCGTCATAGGCCCCGGTGACGGCCGGGAAGCGCAGCCCCAGCCGGTCATCGTTCGGCCCCATCAGCGGGTTGTGGCCGGCCAGCCCGGCCAGGCTGATGTGATCGGTCATCAGCATGAGATCGGCGACCTGAAAGTCGCGGTGGATACCCCCCGCGGCGTTGGTGACGATCATCGTCTCCGCCCCCATGGCCTTGGCCACCCGCACCGGCAAGCCCACCTGCCACAACGGATGCCCCTCGTAGAAGTGCACCCGGCCCTGCATCACCGCAACCGGCACGCCAAACAGATCGCCAATGACGAATTGGCCGCTGTGCCCGGCCACTGTCGAGCGGGCGAAGCCCGGGATGTCGGCATACGAGATCCGGGTCGGGTTCTGGACCTTCTCGGCGAGGCCGCCCAGGCCGCTGCCCAGGATCAGCAGCGCCCGCCACGGGCGCGGATCGCGGCTGCGCACATAGGCGGCGGCGGTTTGGACGATGTGATAGAGATCGGGGGCGTCGTTCATGTCGGTCTATTCTAGACGGGTCGTTGGGGGCGATGTGTTCCGGCGAAGCGCGAACACACCGCCCTCAAACACCCTCAGCGCAGCGCTAACGGCATAAAAGCCGAAAACGGGGGCACAACGTATTCGTCATACCCAATGTCGGGCTGGTTGCGCAGGTCGCCCTCGAAATCGAACAGCACGGTGGTCAGCGCGCCGGCGTTGCGGGCCGGGCTGCCGGCGCTGATGCGATAGTTCCCGGCGGGGGCATTTACAAACCCGGGTGTGGCCGTGATGCTGCCGCCGCCGCTCACGATGCTGCCGTTGAGGTTGGCCGTATTCGCGTAAAAAAGGTTGAACGCCTCGCGCGCGCTGCCCGTTCCGCCGGTGCGGCTGATGGCGGTTGTGTGGCTGACGATGAGGGTGTTGGTGATGTTCACGTTCGACTGCCGAATGGAGATCGCGATGCCCGGGTTGGCCGTGGCTCCGACCAGGGTGTTATGCAGGACTCGGGCCCGGGCCAGGGGCATGTCGAACAGGATCTGGGATCCGATCGTCGATGTGGCGATATTGCCGGCGAACAGGTTGTTGGACAGCAGGGATGGGACGTCATAGGCGCCGAATTGGTGCAGGGCGGCGCCACCGCCCTGGTAGGCCAGGTTTCCGGCCAGGGTGGATCGAGTAAGGGTGATGCCCAGCTCGGCGCGCAGGCCGCCGCCCTTGTGGGTCGTCGTGTTGCTGTAGAACCCGCTCTCGATCACGATGGCGGGTTGCATGAATTGAGCGCCCCCGCCGTAGCCGAAATACTGGTCATCGTCCGAAAGGATGACATTCCCGGTGAACTGGACCCGGTTCAAGAGGGTGGTTGTGAAGAAATTCGCTCCACCGCCATTGCCGTTGGGGCCCATGACCACGTTTCGCTCAAAGACCACGTCCTGGAGCGTCGACGGGCCGCTGAAGGAGGCGCCGCCCCCACCTCCCTGAGTCGCCCGATTGGCGACAAATCGGGTATTGGTGATCGCGATCGGGCCTGACGACAGACCCCCGCAGCAGTAGCCGGTATTGCCGATGAAGTCGACGCCGTCCAGGTCGCTCATGTGGTTGAAGCTCGCGCCGCTCTGGGCGTTGCTGATGAACTGGGTGTCGCGCACTCGGGTGTATTCCAGCGGGCCGCCATAGAAGTAGGCGCCGCCGCCATCCCGGGACGACCAGTTGCGCTCGAAGCGGCTGTCCTCGACATGTGAACTGCCATCGAAGAAGGCGCCGCCGCCGTAGCCGAAGTTGGCGCCCAGGGCGGTGTTGCTGAGGAAATAGGATGCGTAGACCGTTACGGTGTAGCGCGAGTACAGGCCGCCGCCATCGTTGCCGGAGGTGTTGGTCAGGAATTGGGTATGGGTGATGGCAACCGGGAAACCGTAGAAAATCGCGCCGCCGCCATCGTAGGCCGAGACGTTGCGCGCGAACAGCGTCCCCGAGACCGCCGCCGGCCCGTTGAATCGGGCGCCGCCGCCGTCGCCCGTGCCGGCCCCATCATCAGACGTGTTGCCGACAAAGCTCCCGCCGCTCACGGTCGCCGTCACGTTGAGATAGGCTCCGCCGCCGAAGCCGGCCACGACGTTGTTGGCGAAAAGCGTGTCTGTGATGAATGCGGCGCCGTTGGAGCGCAGACCGCCGCCATTGAGAAAGGGAACGGTGCTGGTATTGCTCAGCACCTCGGCATTCGCCAGGTGCAGCGCGTTGGGACCCGAGAGGATCCCCGCCCCGCCTGCGGTTCCGCTGCTGAGCGAGCCATTCATGATCCGCAGCCCGCTGATGACGACGGTCCGGGTGAGGCTGGTCGAAATGCTGATGACCCGCCCGCTGCTGGGTTGCAGGCTGGTGGAGGCCGCGCCCGCGCCCTGCAGGGTGATGGCCTGGGTGATCACCAGGGTGTTGGTGGTGTAGGCGCCGGCGGCCAGGTTGACGGTGTCGCCATGGACGCTCGCGCTGACACAGGCCTGCAGCGTCGTGTTGCAGGGGGCTGCGCCCGGGTAGGTTCGCGCCAGGGTCGCCGCTTCGGGCGCGAGCGGCTCAGGCGGCGCAGCAGTCCGCGCGGTCCGCGCCGGGATCGTACCGAGCAGCAGAATCATCATGACGGCAATCCGCCCAACACCCAACTTCGCGCGCATACTGTTTCCCCTCCCCACGCTCGCTCACGGTTTTCCGGAAGCGATGGTCCCCGC
>JAGOCU010000128.1 GCA_017998555.1 Thermoflexales bacterium | reverse complement strand
CGGTCGATCTCATCGCCATGTGCACCCATGGCCGCGGCGGAATACGGCGCTTCGTGCTCGGAAGCGTCGCCGCGAGTCTGATCGGGAGCACATCGATGCCCCTGCTCCTTGTGCGCGGCAAGCCGGCATCGGATGATGGGGTGCCGACCCAGACGATCGACTTCCAGAAGATCCTGGTTCCCCTGGATGGCTCGCCTTTGGCGGCCAGCGTCCTGCCGCTCGTGGCCGAAATGGCGGCCAAGACCGGCGCGACCGTCTTATTGCTGCGGGTGATGCCTGAGCCAAATGAAGAAGCCGCCACCAGCAACAGCATCCAAATGCTGCGCTCCATCACCGGCGTGAAATCTGAAGGCGCGGACGGCGCTCCCGCCGATCCCTATGCCAACCAACTGGAGCGCGAGCGTGAAGGCGCCCAGAGCAGCCTTGATCTTGCCGCGGCCGACTTGAAGCCATCGGGCGTGAAGATCGAAACCATCGTCGAGTTCGGGCCGGCGGCCGAAACCATTCTGCGGGTCGCATCGACGCAACAGGCCGATTTGGTCGCGATGGGCACCCATGGCCGAAGCGGTTTGAGACGTTTCTTGTTGGGCAGCGTCGCCGACCGGATCGTCCGCTATTGCGATGCGCCCGTGCTTCTGATGCCCAATCTGGCTGCAGCGAAGTAAGCAAGCTTCCGGCGCGCAACGCCGGTGTTCGAGCGGGCCACGCCCGAGACAAGGAGGAACAGCATACGCCATGATCGAAACACCCGACATCATCCGTCCCGACAAGGCCCTGATTGAGGCCCTGCGCGAAGTTGGCTCGGCAACGGCCGCAGGCGAGCTCTATCGGTTGGGTATCCGCCAGCCGCACCTGATGGGGCTGACCACCTGGCACCCGGGCAAGACCGTGGTCGGCCCGGCCCTCACCCTGCAGTGGATGCCCCGGCGCGAGGACATGAGCGCCAACCACGAGTATGCCGACCCGGAGATGCAGTTGCATCGGCATGTCATGTATCACACCCAGCCCGGCGATGTCATCGTGGTGGATGCCCGGGGTGACATGGGGTCGGGCGTATTTGGCGAAATGATGCTGACGTACTTCATCGGCAAGGGCGGAGCCGGCTGCGTCATCGACGGCTGCGTCCGCGACTGGCCGCATGTCTCGAAACTCGACGTTGGGTTGTGGATGCGCGGGGTGACGCCCAATCACGGCTGGCAGAACAACATCATGCCGTTTGCCGTCAACACACCGGTCGCCTGCGCCGGCGTGCTGGTCATGCCCGGCGACATCATCATCGCCGACGATGACGGCGCGATCGTGGTCCCGGTCAAGTTCGCCCCCGAAATCGCCAAAAAATCGGGCGAAAAGAATGAGTGGGAAGAATTCACCCGGATGAAGCTCTCCCAGGGCGGCGAATTGCGCAAGTATTACCCGCTCACAGCCGAGGCTCAGGCCGAATTCGAGGCATGGAAGGCCGAACAGAAACGCTAGGCGTCAACCGGAGGGTCTTGCGAGGTCACCCTTCCCGCGCTTCGCGCGGGAAGGGTGACCTCGCAAGTTTGATCGTCGCGCTTTACATAACCGCCCTGCTTGGCATCACCGGTCTCCCGCCAGCGGTCCAGACCGCCCAAATCACATTTCCGTAACGCATACGGAATCCTGTTGACAATTTACAAAACCCAACTAGAATCAGCCCAACCTTGGGCCTGGGGGTGTGCGATCGTCATACATCCACAGGACATTCAATTGATCGTCAGGAGGAGTCGAACGTCATGAAGGAAAAGAACAATGTCTCTCGCCGCAAGTTTCTGAAGGGCGCCGGCGTCGTCGCCGTTGGCGCTGGCGCCACTGCGTTGGCCGCGTGCGCGCCGGCGGCCGCCCCCGCGCCCACCGCGGCGCCGGCTGCGAACGCCACCAAGGCCCCTGTCGTGCTTAAGGGCGCGACGATCAACTGGTTGGGCGGCTCGTGGAGCTTCCTGCCCGAGCTGGACCCTGTCATTGACAACTTCGCGAAGGATTGGGCCACCCAGAACGGCGTAACGATCAACTTCGAGCGCGAGTCCACCAACCTGGCCGCCAAGATCCAGACCGCGATCGAGACGGGCAAGGGCGCCAACATCATCCAGCTTGCTGACGCGCCAGCCGGATGGGCCAAGAGCTTGAGCGACGTCTCGACCGTCGCCGAGAAACTGAGCGCCGAAGGCGGCGGTTACCTCCCGGCCGCGCCCTTCCAGTGCAACGACGGCAGCAAGTGGATTGCCCTGCCCCTGGGGCAGCACAACTGGTTCATGAACTACCGGGCAGACTGGTTCAAGGAGGCGGGTTACGACAAGTTCCCCGATAACTTCGATGACTTGCTCGCGGCCGGCACCAAGCTCAAGGCCGCGGGTCACCCGTTCGGCTGGACGATGGGCGACAAGGCCGGCGGCGACGGCAACGCGGCCCCCTACATCATCCTGTGGGGCTTTGGTGGCAAGGAGTTCAATCCCGACGGATCGATCGCCCTGGACAGCAAGGAAACCCTGGCCGCCCTCGACTACTTCATCAAGTTCCACAAGCAGGCGGGCGATCCAGAAGAGATTGCCTATGACGACGGCGCGAACAACACGAACTTCAACCAGGGAAAGATTTCGTTGACGGCCAACGTCAACACGATCTATCTCCCGGCCAAGAAGAACTTCCCGGCCGTGGCCGAAGGCATGAACCACGCGATTCCCCCAAAGGGCCCGGCCGGCCGTTTCGGCGCGTGCACGCTGCCGTGGTGGGGGATCCTGAACCACACCAAGGGCGCCGATCTGGACGCCGCCAAGGCTTACATCGGGGACTTCATGGCCATGAAGAACCTGGGCAAGTTCTACAAGGCCGGCCAGGGCTACATCCTGCCCCTGCTGCCGAAGTACGATAGCGAGGACATCTGGCCGAGCGATCCCAAGCTCGCCATCGCCAAGGAGATGTTCAAGCTGGCGCTTCCGGCCGGATATGCCCTCAAGAACCAGACCAAGCTGGCGAGCCTGATGCAGTCGAAGCTCATCGTCGGCAAGATGTTCGCCCAGGCGGTCATCCTGAACGATTCCCGCAAGGCCCTGGACGGCGCGCTCAAGGACATCGCCGACCTGAAGCTGCTGGCCTAGACCTCGAGCACAACGATCTTTGGAGGCGCGATCTTCCGGCAATGCCGGCCGATCGCGCCTCCATCAGAAGGTCTCCTCGGAGGCCTGCCAGACTCAAACGAAACACGTTGACCAGGCATTCGAGCGCGCCGAGGCACGAATGCCTGGTTACAGATGACTTCACGATATAGCCTGAGATTCACCTATGGCATCGGCACGTACCCAGGACAGCACCCCAGGCGCATTCATCTCTCGCCTCTTCTACAGGGAGAGCACCCTCGGCCCTATTCTGCTCAGCCCGGGCTTCATCTTCCTCGCCGTGATGATGGCCTACCCGTTCATCTACGCGGTCTTCCTGAGCTTCACCGACAAAGTCACCGGCGGAACCCCGACCTTCAACGGGCTGGAGAACTACCAGAAGCTGTTCAGCACCGATCTCTTCAGGAAGACGATCGTGAACTCGATCGTCTATACGGTCTTCGCCCTGTTGCTGAAATTTCTCGGCGGGCTTGGACTGGCTTCGGTTCTCAATCGACCCTTCATCGGGCAGCGATACGCAAAAGCGCTGATGCTCCTGCCCTGGATCATGCCGACCGTGTTCAGCACGATGATCTGGCAGTGGATCCTTGCGCCCGGGTTCAGCGTCGCCAATGTCGTGCTGGTGGACAAGCTCCACCTGTTTGCCGAACCGCTTCCATTTCTGCGCGACGAAACCCTGGCCATGGCTTCGCTCATTGGCATCAACATCTGGCGCGGCCTGCCCTTTTTCGGCATCACGTTTCTGGCTGCGATTCAGGGCGTATCGACCGAGATCCTCGAAGCCGCCAAGATCGATGGGGCCACGCCCTGGGTCGCCTTCTGGAGGGTGACCTTTCCGATCATCCTACCGGTCGTGATTGTCGTGATTCTCATCTCCACGATCGGCACACTCGGGGACTTCGACTTGCCCTACCTGCTCACGCGGGGCGGCCCCAACAATTCCACGACGCTGTTCTCGTTGACCGCATTTACGCTGACCTTTAATTCGGGCCTTATTGGCATCGGCGCGGCAGTAACGATGACGATGTTCCCGCTCCTGATTGTGCTGATCGTCTCGTCGCTCATCATGGTGCGGCGCCGGCAGCAGGGTTGAACGCCATGAATACAAACAAGCTCGCGCGAAAGGCGCTCAAGGCCCTGCCGTTCTATCTGCTGGTGGCCGCCATCATGGTGTTCCTGTTGTTCCCGTTCTACTGGGGCTTTGTCACCTCGCTCAAGACCGAGAACGATGTCTACAACTTCTCCGGGAATTTTCTGGTTCCCCAGTTTCCGACCCTGTCGAATTACGAGTTGTTGTTCACGCGGAAGGGTTACTTCAACTGGTTTGCCAATACCTTCTCGGTATCAATCATCTCAACGTTCATCTCGACTGCAATCTCAGTCATGGCCGGCTTTGCGATTGCGCGCCTGCGCTTCCGCGGGGCGGCGCTGGCCGGAACCCTGATCTTCGTCACGTATCTGGCGCCGCGGGGATTCCTGTTCGTGCCATTGGCCCAACTCCTGCGGGACATCGGCCTGCTGGGCGAGATGTCAGCGCTGTATCTCACCTATCCCACCTTTCTGGTGCCGTTCGCGACCTGGTTGCTGAGCGGTTACTTCACCAATGTGCCGCATGAACCCGAGGAATGCGCGCAGGTCGACGGCGCGTCCCGCATTGGCGCCATTGTCAGGATCACCCTGCCGATGGCGATGCCCGGCATCCTGACGGCCGGCATCTTCGCTTTCACCGCCTCATGGAACGAGCTGCTCTACTCGATTGCGTTTGTGAACGGCGATGCGAACAAGATGCTCACCTCGGGTGTGGTCGGCGCGTTCACCATGGGCGACTTCCTGGTCTACGGCCCGATGATGGCGGCCGCCACGATGGCCTCGTTGCCGATCGCCCTGCTCTACATCCTCTTCACTGACCGCTTTGTCAGCGGGATCACCGCGGGGGCCACCAAGGGATGAGCGCAATCGATCCAGCAAGCGCAAACATCGTCCGGCTGACCGGCCCCATCTTCAATCCGGGCGAATACGAACTCAAGCGTTTCTCGGACGCGGGACTCAAGCCACGCCTGGTGGGCGGCGTTGACCCCGCCGAGTTGGCGCAAGGCGTCAAGGACGCAGATGTCATCGTCGTCGTGGGGACCAAGATCCCGGCCAGCGTCGTCGACGCAATGGTCCGCTGCCGGGCCATCGCCCGCTTTGGAACCGGGACGGACAAGATCGACGTCGCCCACGCGACCGAGCTGGGAATCCCGGTGGTCAACACGCCCTTCTTCTGTATCGAGGAGATGGCCGACCACGTCATGGCGATGCTGCTCAGCCTGTCTCGCAACCTGCGCGGAGCGCAGCGCGCCTTCGAGGCCGGCGATATGGTCGGCGCGCGCCGAGGCCACGGGCCCATGGTCCGGGTCAGTCACACCACCCTCGGACTGGTGGGATTTGGCCGGAGCGCCGTGCACACGGCCCGGCGCGCGCGCGGGTTCGGCATGCGCGTCCTGGCCACCCGTCAGAACAAGAACGCGCCAACGACTGAAGCGGATGCGTTGGGCGTGATCATGACCGACCTGGACACCGTCCTGCGCGAGTCCGACCATATCTCGCTGCACATCCCGCTCACCCCCGCGACCTATCACCTCATCGACGACGCGGCCATCCGCAAGATGAAACCGACGGCCGTCGTCATCAACACCTCCCGAGGCTCCCTGATCGACGAGATCGCGCTCGCCGCCGCCATCCGGGAAGGCCGGCTGGCAGGCGCCGGCATCGACACGCACGGGCTGTTCGATGTCTTCACCGACAAGATGCCGCCCATGGCTCACCCGCTCATGGGCCTCGACAACGTCCTCATTACCCCCCATACCGCCGGCGGTTCCATCCAGGCCAGCCAGGACATGATGGACGTGGGCGTGCAAAATGTCATCGATATCCTCGAGGGGCGCTGGCCGCCGCCCGAAAACATTGTCAACCCCACTGTCATCCCGAGATTCGGGCTGACGCGTTCATCTTCCTGACAGCATCTGATCCGGAAACGATATCCGCCGTCCCGGCATGGGTCGGGTCGACGGCTGGCGCTTCCAGGACTGGGTCTTGTCGGGTATTCATCGCGCCAGAGGCGCGCAAGGAGTTGTCGTCATGGGAAATATGTTTGACCTGTCCGGTCGGGTCGCTGTCGTTTCGGGCACAGCCAGTGGCATGGGCGAAGCCATGGCCATGACGTTTGCGGAAAACGGCGCTGATCTTGTCCTGTTGGACATGAACACCGCCGGGAACGAAGAGACCGCCCACGCGATTGAGAAAATGGGGCGGCGGGCCATCCCACTCACCATCGACGTCTCGAAGTATTCGGACATCGATCGGGTCTATGAGACGGTCGACAAGGAGTTCGGCCATGTCGACATCCTGAGCAACGTCGCCGGGAACGGCAAGCAAGGCGCCGCCGATGAGATGACGATGGACGATGTCATGTACGTTTTTCAGAACCTGGTGCTTGGCCGCTTCTACAACACCCAGCAGGCCGGGCGGCGCATGCTCAAACAGGGCCGCGGCAGCATCATGAGCCT
>JAGOCU010000127.1:5003-6699 GCA_017998555.1 Thermoflexales bacterium | reverse complement strand
CCCATCATTGACAAGCTGTGGCAGCAGCGTATCGGCGCGCTTGGCCCGCGGGTGGTGGCCATCGGCGGCGGGCATGGATTGTCGGCGCTTCTGCGCGGGCTGAAGGCCCACACGTCAAACATCACTGCGATCGTCACCGTGGCCGACGATGGCGGCAGCTCGGGCCGACTCCGCCGAGAGTACGGCGTGCTTCCGCCAGGCGACTTTCGAATGTGCATCGCGGCGCTGGCCGACGACGAGTCGCTGGTGACCCAGCTCTTTCAGTATCGCTTTGGCAGCGGCGCCGACGCCGGCGCAAGCGCGCTGACGGGTCATTCGTTTGGGAACCTCTTCATCGCCGCGATGGCCGAGCTCACCGGCAGTTTTGAGAAAGCGGTGATCGAATCGTCACGCGTCGTGGCGAGCCAGGGCCGCATCCTTCCCAGCACGCTCGAAGACGTAACGCTGTGCGCGGAATTCACCGGTTTGGAGGCCGCGCCGGCGCCCGAGAACGCGGCGCGGTCGGCGCGGGGCGAGTCGTCGATTGGCAAGACCGGGCGGGCGATTGAGCGCGTTTGGCTCGAGCCCAATGATCCTCCCGCCTTCCCGGACGCGGTCCGGGCGATTCTTGAAGCTGAGATCGTCGTGCTGGGGCCGGGCAGTCTGTATACGAGCGTGCTGCCCAACGCGCTTGTCAGAGGCATTGCCGATGCGCTCGCCCAGACGAAGGCGCCGGTGGTCTATATCTGCAACGTGGCCACCGAAACCGGCGAAACCGACGGTTACTCGCTCGACCAGCATGTTGACGCGCTGGAGCGTCACATTGGCCGGGGGATCATCGACATCGTGCTCGCCAACGATCGCGTCGCCCCCGACGCCGGGCCCGGGATTGTCCGGCCGTCCAACGCGCTGTCCCGAGCATCGGCGCGCGTGATCACCGCGGATGTGGTGGATGAAGCCGCGCCAGACCGACATGACCCGCGCAAGCTTGGCAGCGCGATCATGGGGATAATAAGGGGCGGCAAGAGCGCTCAGACAGCCACGACGCATGTCCCGGGCGCTGGCTGACCGTTCACCAAAACACAAGGAGTATTCACGTGGCAAAGATAAAGATTGGCATCAACGGATTCGGACGCATCGGCCGTCAGGTGCTCAAGGTCATTCTCGAAAAGCACAGCGATGCTTTTGACGTCGTGGGCATTAACGATCTCGTGCCCGCCGCGACGAACGCCCACCTTTTCAAGTACGATTCGAACTATGGGCGTTTTGGCGGGACCGTGTCGGTCGACGGCAACGACCTCGTCATCAATGGCGACAAGCTGACCGTTTTCGCCCAGCGCGATCCGGCGACGATCCCGTGGGCGAGCGTCGGCGCGGAGATCGTCATTGAGTCGACCGGTCTGTTCACCAAGGCCGAGCTCGCGTCCGCCCATCTGAAGGCGGGCGCAAAAAAGGTCATCATCAGCGCCCCGGCCAAGGGCGAGGACATCACGATTGTGATGGGGGTGAATGAGAACAAGTACGATTCGTCGAAGCACCACATCATCTCCAACGCTTCGTGCACAACCAACGGCCTGGCGCCGGTGGCCAAGATTCTCAACGACCGCTTCGGCATCGATAAAGGCATCCTGACAACGGTGCATTCCTACACAAACACTCAGAAGCTGCTCGACCTCGCCGCGCCCGATCTTCGGGATGCGCGCGCCGCGGCTCTGAA
>JAGOCU010000127.1:0-4903 GCA_017998555.1 Thermoflexales bacterium | reverse complement strand
TGGCGCTGGTCGGACCACCCGGCGGGAACCCTGGCAACGGCGGCGGGGTCACGCCGACCCCAACCCCCAGCCCAAGCCCGACAGCGCGCGCCACGGCGACACTTGGCCCGATCATTCCGACGATCCAACTGCCGCCGACTGCGACTGGCACGCTGGTCCGAACACCGACGACCACGTCGACGAGCACGCCCGCGCCATCGCCAACCGTGACCGCGACGGCCAGTCCAACCCGGACACCCGGGTCGACGCCTTCCGCGACCGCCTCGGCGACCGCCACGAACCAGGCGACCCGGACCCCAACTCCGACCGCGAGCGCGACCGCCCCGGCTCCCACCCCGACGTCCATCCCGACTGCCACCCAACCGCCGCCCACCCCAACACCGCCACCGGCGACTCCGACGCCGCCGCCGCCCACGCCGACGGCGCCACCTACCCCAACGCTTCTGCCAACGAATCCTCCCCCGGGGTAGACTTCGCCCCATGATCATCGCAGTATTGGGTGGCTCCGGCAAGGAAGGCTCAGGACTCGCCATGCGCTGGGCGCATGCGGGACACACGGTCGTCATTGGTTCAAGGGACCCGGAAAAAGCGCAACGGGCTGCCGACGAGCTCAACCTTGCGTTAGGCGGTGCC
The DNA here is from genome assembly GCA_017998555.1 of Thermoflexales bacterium. GTDB lineage: Bacteria > Chloroflexota > Anaerolineae > J036 > Brachytrichaceae > Brachythrix. Next base: position 4,270 of record JAGOCU010000127.1, on the reverse strand, counting down.
GCCGTTCAGGGCGCGTCCAACACGAGTGCGGCGGCCGGCGCCGATGTCGTTGTCCTGACCGTGCCCTATGCCGCGCACAAGGACACGCTCGTGAGTGTCAAAGACGCTCTGGCCGGCAAGGTCGTCATCGACGTCACCGTCCCCATCAACGCGGCCGACTTCCTGCGGGTCATGGTCCCTGCCGGTGGCTCGGCTTCGAAAGAAGCCCAGACTCTCCTCGACAACGGGGCGCGCGTCGTGTCGGCATTTCAGAACATTTCGGCCACGCACCTGAAGAAACTCGATGCCGTCGTCGACTGTGATGTGCTGGTCTGCGGTGACGACGACACAGCCAAGCAAATCGCCATGCGGCTGGTCGCCGACACCGGGATGAAAGCCTGGGACGCGGGTCCGCTCGACAACGCCGTCGTTGTCGAAGGTCTGACCACCGTCCTGCTCGGGATCAACCGACGGCACAAAGTCAAGGGCGCGGGGATTCGCATCACCGGCGCCTGATTGACCCGGACATCGCGACCATGGTTTCAGTCCTCCCGCTCGCCGGGCTGCCCATCATCCAGCCTGGCGATGACCTGCCCGCGCTGCTGGCCGAATCACTCGCGTTGCTGGCCCCTCAGCCGGGCGACGTGCTGGTCGTCACATCCAAAATCGTTTCAAAGGCGGAAGGCCGCTTTGTGAACCTGCGCGATGTCCAGGCATCCGCGGAAGCGCAACGCGTATCAGCGTTGTGCAATAAGGATCCGCGCCTGGTCGAGGTGATTCTGCGCGAATCGGCCGCCGTCTCGCGAATTGGCCCCCGGGTGCTGATTACACGGCATCGTCTGGGCTTCACCTCCGCCAACGCCGGCGTCGATCACTCGAATACTTCGACCGACCCAGACATCGTGTTGCTCTTGCCGATGGATCCGGATTGTTCGGCGGCCACGCTGCAGACCCGCCTCGAAGCGCTGCTCGGGCTGCGCCTGCCCGTCATCATCGCGGACAGCCATGGGCGGCCGCACCGGCTGGGCACCATCGGCGTTGCGGTTGGCGTATGCGGCATGCCGGCGGTCGAGGACTGGCGCGGCAGACCGGATCTGTACGGGTTCCGCCTCCAGCATACGGACATTGGCCTGGCCGACATGGTGGCCTCCGCAGCCACGCTGGTGATGGGCCAGGCGGCGGAGCAAACCCCGGCAGCGCTGGTTCGGGGCGTGACCTTCGTCGCGCGTGATGGACGCGCGGCCGAGATGTATCGCCCGCCCCAGGCCGATCTCTACGCATGACCGCATTCGGTCAACTGCTTGTCGCGCGCCGGATGACCCGGCGCTTCAAACCCGATGCGCTGCCGCCGGGCGCGCTCGAGCGGATTTTGGACGCCGCCACGCGGGCGCCATCCCCCCACAATCGCCAGCCGTGGCGCTTCGCGATCGTTTCCGGCCCGGCGCGGGTCCGGCTTGGGCAGGCCATGGGCGACCGCCTGATCGCCGATCTCATCGCGGACGGGGTCGCCGCTGAAACCGCCCTAGCCGATGCGGCCCGCTCGCGCGAGCGCATCGCAACCGCTCCCGCCGCGGTGCTGGTGTGCATAACGATGGCGGACCTGGACCTTTATCCAGATCCGCGGCGGGCCGCCGCCGAACGCTGGATGGCCGGACAGGCCGCAGCAGCGGCGGCGGAAAACATGATTCTGCAGGCATCCGAACTTGGCATTGGGGCATGCTGGATGTGCGCGCCGCTGTTTTGTCCCGAGGCGGTTCGGACCGCACTCGATCTTCCGGCCGACTGGGAACCCCAGGCGCTCATCCCATTCGGGTTTCCGGCCGCGCCCGGGCGCGACCGACCGCGCAGACCGGCGGCTGAGCTCAGCGTGATCCGAGATGCGTAGCACGCCCGAAAAGCCAGCCTGCCACCGGATCTCCCTTCGCGCCTCGATCAGTCCTCGGGCTTTGCGCGTTGCTTGATCCGTTCTTCCTCAAGCAATACCCGGCGCAACATCTTTCCGATCATCGTCTTGGGCAGGCTGTCGCGAAACTCGATCACGGCCGGTCGCTTGTAGTTTGTGAGGTGTTCCCTGCAATAGGCGTGAAGCGCCTCGGCGGTCAGCGTTTCGCCTTCCTTCACCACCACATAGAGTTTGACCGTCTCGCCCCGATATCGGTCCGGGATGCCGACAACGACAGCCTCTTTGACCTTGGGATGGGCATAGATGACCTCTTCCACCTCGCGCGGATAGATCTTGAAACCGCTCGCGATGATCATGTCCTTTTTGCGGTCAACGATCTTGAAATAGCCGTCAGCATCCATCACCCCGATATCGCCGGTGAATAGCCACCCGTTTCGAATGACGCTGGCGGTGTCATCCGGTCGCTGCCAATAGCCCTGCATGACCTGGGGCCCCTGGATGATGATTTCGCCAGGAGCGCCCAGCGCGACATCGCGCTCGCCGCTCTCGATATCCACCAGCCGCATGACCGTGTCCGGAAACGGCAGCCCAATCCCCTCCCGGCGTTCGCCATTGAGCGGATTCGAAGCCGCCACCGGCGAGGCTTCGCTGAGACCATAGCCTTCGACCAGTTTGCCGCCCGATAGCGCCTCAAACGTCTTCGAAACCTCAAGCGGCAGGGGCGCGGCGCCGGAGATGCAGGCCCGAATGCTGCGCAGGTCATAGTCCTTGATGTTCTTGTGATTGTTGATGGCGATATACATGGTCGGCACGCCGGGGAACAACGTGGGTCGCTCCTTGTCGATGGTCTTGAGCACATCGACCAGGTCAAAGCGTGGCAGGAGCACCATGCTGGCGGCGCTGGCGACGCTCATGTTCATTCCCACCGTCAAGCCATACACGTGGAAGAAAGGAATCACCCCGAGCATGATTTCCTGAGCATCCCTCGCCTTGCTCCAGTTCTTGACCATCAGCGCGTTGGAGACCAGATTGCCATGCGACAGCATCGCGCCCTTCGGCACACCCGTGGTGCCCCCGGTGTATTGCAGCACCGCCAAATCCGAGGGCGCACGCGAAATCGGCGCCGGGCGGGCAGGCGCCGCCGACATGAGGTCGGCCCAACGTCGCACGCCCGGGTCGACTGGCAGGTCCGCCCGATGGCCATCCTTCTTCTCCCTGGCGAGGGTGAAGAGGAGTTTTGTGAGCGCCGGGAAGTAGTCCTTGATGCTCGTGACGATGATGTTCTTTGGCTTCATCGTCTTGCGCGCGGCATCCACCGTCGACCAGAACCTGCTCAAGCAGACCAGCGTGTCAGCGCCGCTGTCGTTCACCTGGCGGGCAAGCTCATCGGCGGTATAGAGCGGATTGGTGGGGACCACCACCGCGCCCGCCTTCAGCGCGCCGTAGAAGGCGATGATGAACTGAGGCGAGTTGGGCAGAAACACAGCCACCCGATCACCGGCCTTGACCCCCAACGATTGCAGCCCCGCCGCAAACCGGTCCGCCTGCGCGTTAAGCTGGGCATAGGTTAACTTGCCCTTGAAGAATACGGTGGCCACGCGGTCCGGATGAGCCCGCGCAGCGCCCTCCAGAAAATGCTGCAGCGGCTGATCAGGATAGGCCAGCGAGGATGGCACTCCCTCCTCGTAGTGGCTGATCCAGGGTCGGGCCGTGTTCATGGTCATATGCCCTCCAATTCTCACGAGTCTAGGGCCGGACCGGCATCTCGTCAATCCACTGAGGGTCGAGATGACAATCCCCGCGTTTCGCGCGGGGATTCTTGTCTCGCCATCTGTATCCAGGATCGCCTCAGGGCCACCAATCCTTGCGCGAGCGCGGATCCATATAGGCGCCGGTATCTCGGATTGCGACGGTCACCCACCCCGCTCGCGCCGTGCCAAGCGTCTGCCCGACTTTCAGCGCGGGCAGATTTCCGGTCGCCCGTTTGCCGGCGCTGTTCAGTTGCGCCCGATATGCGGCGACCAGGGCTGGATTAACGCACAGATTGAGCATGTGGACGACATACCCCAGAACGGAATCGTTGCGGGTATACGCAAACGTGACCTCCGTTTCCGACGCGTAAAGCACCAGCGCGACATTTCCACCCGACCAGATCACCACCGACCGTTCCGGGATCTGGAGCGTCTCGCCGGGTGACGTGGTGAGGTCGATGACGTGAGCGGGCCAGCTGGTATTGACCGCGCCCCGCGTCCCATATGGGGGCGTCGGTGAGGGACCGCCATCCGCCCAATTCCAGCCATACACCCGATAGGCGGCCCGTATCGCAGGCGTCCGATTTGGCTCGAACATGCCATTGAACTTTGGCGCATTGGGGTCCGTTGGTCCGCC
>JAGOCU010000126.1:4762-6713 GCA_017998555.1 Thermoflexales bacterium | reverse complement strand
ACGCTGAGCTTCCCCGAGGGCACGAACCTGGCCTACAAATACACCCTTGGGAGCTGGAACTACGTGCAGAAGGGCGGGAGTTGCCAGGAGCTCGGCGACAACACGGTCAGCGTTGGCAACCTGCCAACCCAGGTGGTCAACAACACGGTCGTGAATTGGCGCAACGTCGCGCCGTGCGGCAACTAGCTTGCCGCGACGGGATCATCGTCGGAGGTGATGGCGCCGGCTCCGCCGGCGCCATCACCTCCGACAGATCCCGTCGCGGCACTTAAGGCACAATAGCGGCTCTATGGATCCAAGAGTCGCGATTCCGATCCCGGGTTTTCCGGTCTACTGGTACGGCATCATCCTCACTACGGGGATGGTGGTGGCAGGTTACATCACGGCGCTTGAAGCGCGCCGTCGTGGCGAAGACACGGCGATCGTGTGGGACGGCATCGTATGGGTGATCGCCCTGGGCGTGATCGGCGCCCGGCTGTATCACGTGTTCTCCTCACCCAACGACGGCTCGCTCTCGGGCTGGGCTTACTACAGCCAGAACCCGCTGGCGATCCTGGATTTGCGCAGCGGAGGGTTGGGGATTTTTGGCGGCATCGCCGGCGGCATTGTCGGTATCGTGCTTGTGATCGGGCGGGCCAAACGCAGCCTGTTCCGCTGGTTCGACTGCATCGTGCCGGGCGTCCTCATCGCGCAGGCAATTGGGCGCTGGGGGAACTTCGCCAACCAGGAGCTCTACGGCGGACCGACCGGCTCAAGTTGGTGGGGGGTCACCATCGACGCGCCGTATCGGACGATCGCCGGCAAGTTCAACTTCACCGACCTGCAAACCTATCCGCTCGACACGCGTTTTCACCCGACGTTCTTCTACGAGTCGGCCTGGAATTTTGGCGGCTTCCTGCTCCTGATGTGGCTGGGCCGGCGTTTCCAGAACTGGCTGCGCGACGGCGACCTGGCCGGCATCTACTTCATCTGGTATGGCGTGGGCCGGCTGTGGACGGAGGTGCTCTTCCGCCCGGATGCGTGGACGCTCGGCGCGCTGCCGACCGCAGCCTGGGTGTCGCTGGGCGCGATGGGGCTCGGCCTGATCATCCTGGCCGGCAACCATGTGATTGCCCCGGCGCTTCGACGCGCCGCGGCGCGCTGAAGGCAGTCCCCACCGGGCGATGAGACGACGCGTCCGCAACGACCGCGACTGGACCGAGGGCGACGACGAGCATGTCGACGGCTATGCGTTGCGCGCGTCAGGGCGGCGCCGGAGCTGGGGGGGCGCGCTGCTTGGAGCGGTCGTGGTATTGATCGCCCTGGTCGCGGCCGGTGTGGCGGCCACCGCCGCGCTCCAGGCCCGTCAGGAAGACGACGCGTTTTGCGTCGGCTGTCATACCACGCCGCACATCACCTATCGCTCGCGGGCCGAAGCCGCCCTCGGGGGCGCCTACGCCCTTGATCTGTCGAGCTATCACTATCAGCAGATTCGCGGGACGGGCGGCACGATCCGCTGCATCGACTGCCACCGCGGCGACGCCAGCCCGAGCGACCGGGCGGCCACGCTCAAACTGAGCGCCGACATGACCCTGGTCTGGCTGAGCGGGGCGATGGATGAACGCATCGAAAAAACCACGATCACCTCGACCGTGGTCATCACCCGGGACGGCGCGCGGGTGACGCTGCCGCCGCCCGTTTTGCGCCAGCCCTCCCTCTCCAACGACGGTTGTGCGGAATGCCACAAGCAGACGCTCTTGACGGCCGGCATCGACAACCACACCCACAACATGCTGCCCGCGGCTTACAAACTTTGGACGGCGGGCAATCGATTGCTGGCCCCGGCCGGGAACAAAGATCCGCAGGCGCTGCTGGCCCGCGGCCTCACGCCGTATGCGACAACGCTGCAATGCGCGAGCTGCCATACCGGCCACCGCGCGCTCGAGACCGAGGTCTACCTCGACCGGGCCCA
>JAGOCU010000126.1:0-4662 GCA_017998555.1 Thermoflexales bacterium | reverse complement strand
TTGGCCGCCTGCCCGCCGTTGGTGATCACCCCGTGGATGCGGACATCTGAGCGCAAGTGCTGGCGCAGGGCGTTGACGGCGTTGTAGGTCTGGATGACCGCGTCCAGCGCGTTGATCCCCGCTTCGGGCGCGGCTGCCGCATGGCTCGCCTTGCCATGGAACTCGAGTTTGATCCGGTTTGAGGCGAGCGTGGCGCTGCCGAGTGCGTTCTCATCCAGCGGGTGAAACATCATGGCCGCATCGATGCCCTTGAACACGCCCCGGTTGACCATCAGCACCTTGCCGCCGCCGCCCTCTTCGGCCGGCGTGCCGATCATCCGGATCCGGCCGGGCAGCTCGGCAATCACGTCGTTCAGCGCCCAGGCCGCGCCGAGCGCGGCCGTGCCGATGAGGTTGTGGCCGCAGGCGTGTCCCAGCCCGCGCAGCGCGTCATACTCGGCGACGATGGCGATGGTGGGGCCGTCGTTGTCGCCGGCGTGACCGACAAAGGCGGTCTCAATCCCCGCCACGCCGCGTTCAACCTCGAAGCCGCGCGAGGCCAGCTTGTCGGTCAGGAGCGCCGCCGCCTTGCGCTCTTCATACTGCAATTCAGGGTTGGCGTGAATGGTCAGGCTCACCTGAACGAGCTCATCGGCGTCGCGCGCGATGGCATCGAGGATGCGGCGTTCGAGTTCGGCGTATTTTTCGGGGGTGATCATGGTCTGTTTGTTGGAACAACGCCCCTCACAGGGTCAATCGGCGGAAGCGATCGCCCGCGGCTTCGCCGCGGGCGATCGCTTCCGCCAGATTGTCTTGCGGGGGCACATGAACGAAGTTCGTGTATAAAGTGTACTCATGGAATACCTACGACTCGGCCACACCGGCCTCAACGTATCGCGGATCTGTTTGGGCATGATGACCTATGGCACACCCAAGTGGCGCGACTGGGTGCTGGAGGAAGACGCCAGCCGGCCGTTCATCCATGCCGCGCTGGACGCGGGCATCAACTTTTTCGACACTGCCGATGTGTACTCCATTGGGGTCAGTGAAGAGATCACCGGGCGCGCGCTGCGCGATTTCGCCCAGCGCGACAGCGTTGTCATCGCCACCAAGGTCAACGGGGCCATGGGACCCGGACCCAATGACCGCGGGCTGTCCCGCAAGCACATCCTGCAGGCCATCGACGCGTCGCTGCGGCGTCTGGGCACCGACTACGTCGACCTTTATCAGATCCATCGCTTCGATCCGGCAACGCCCATCGAGGAGACGATGGAGGCCTTGCACGACATCGTCCGGGCAGGCAAGGCGCGCTACATCGGCGCCAGCAGCATGTATGCCTGGCAGTTCGCAAAGATGCAACACGCGGCCGAGAAGAACGGCTGGACGCGCTTTGTCTCGATGCAGAACCACTACAACCTGGTCTATCGCGAGGAAGAGCGCGAAATGATCCCGCTCTGTCGCGCGGATGGGGTTGGGCTCATCCCCTGGAGCCCGCTGGCGCGCGGCTTTTTGGCCGGAAACCGGTCGCGGGACAAAGGCGGCGAGACGGCCCGGGCCAAGAGCGACGACTTCGCCCATCGGATGTATTACACCGAGAACGACTTCGCCATCGTGGACAGAGTCAGTGAACTGGCCCACCGGCGCGGGGTGAACAACGCCCAGATCGGGCTGGCCTGGTTGCTCCACAAGCCGGGCGTGACGGCGCCGATCATTGGAGCGAGCAAGCCCCAGCACCTCCAAGACGCCATTGCGGCCACGGCCTTGCGCCTGTCGGCCGAGGAAATCCAGGCCCTCGAGGCGCCCTACCAGCCGCACGCGGTGCAAGGCCATTCATAAGGGTGTCCCGAAAGCACATGCCCCCGCTTCGCGGGGGCATGTGCTTTCAGGCGGATACTCATTGCCTTCTCACCGCAATTGCTGAGGATACTCAGCATAGGGTTGTCTAATGTTTGTATAGAGTTATCGGATTCGGACTAATACAGACATGATGAACCCAGCAATCCCCCAAGAAGAACCCGCCCTCGTTTGCACGAACATCGGACCGCGCGAACGGCGCAAGCGCCTGTACTTTGGCATCGCCGCCGAAGTGATGGCCCTGGCCGTGCTGGCTGCGGTCAAGATCCTCAAACTGTCAGGCTGGACGGCCGCCATCACCCTGCCCTTCTTCATTGCGGCGGGCATCGGCTTCTTCCAATGGCTTGAGAAGACCTGCATCGCCAACGTCTATCTCGGCGTGACCAATATGGACGACGGCAACGTGGCCGTGACCAATGAAGCCGTGAAGCGCACGCTGGCGAAGCAAGCCCGCCAGGTTCAAGTCAAGGCATTTGTGTCGGCGATGGCCCAGACCGCAGTCGCGGTCCTGATCGCGGCTCTCTAGATCTCACCAAAAGAGCCGTCGAAATCGCAATCCCCGCGCTTCGCGCGGGGATTGCGATTTCGACCGTATTCTTTGGGACAACTGCTAGCGAACGAGGCGGGCGGTCCGGCCGGTCTCGGCAAGCTGGTGCGCTTCGGCGGCATCGACCAGCGGCATGTCGCCGGGCACGGTGTATTTGAGCGCTGCCACGGCTGCGCCATAGCGCAGCGCCCGAGGCAAACGGGGTTCCGTCCCATCGCCGCTCAACCAGCCATACAAGAAGCCGGCCGAGAACGCGTCACCCCCGCCCACCCGGCCCACCTCGACCGCTTCATAAGTCGCCTGGCGGATCGGCGCGTCCATTCCCGGCGCGTGAGCCAATGAGCCATTCGCGCCCAGCGTCATCACCATCACCGCCCGCGGATTGCGCTCGCGCAACGCAGCCAGGACTGTTTCGGGCGATCCTGCCAGTCCGAAGATGATTTGCGCGTCGTTGAGCGGCGCGAACACGATGTCGGCGGCATTGACGAAGCGGGCCATACCGGCGCTGGCTTCGGCCGGGGACCAGAGCTGGCTGCGGTAATTCAGGTCGACGCTCACCTGCCAACCGGCCTGCTTGGCTCGATCGACGGCCACCCAGGCGGTCTCGGCCGTGGTCGGCCCGAGCGCCGGGGTAATCCCCGTGACATGCAGCAACCGCGCCCCGCCGGGCGCAAATAGACTCAACGGCAGGTCGGCCGGGGTCATATGGCTGAACGCGCTGTCGGCCCGGTCGTAGATCACCCGGCTGGGCCGGGGCGGGCGTCCCTCCTCGAGAAAGTACACCCCTACCCGATGCGCGCGTGTCCACACAACCTGCGAGACATCCACGCCGTGCGCGGCGACCCCGCGCGCAATCAGCCGCCCCAGCGCGTTGTCGGTCAGGCGCGAAACCCAGGCCACCTTCAGACCCATCCGGGCCAGTCCAACGCTCGTATTCGACTCACTTCCGCCGATCTCAAGATCGAACGTCTGAGTCTGCTCGATTCGGCGCAACGCCGGCGGCGTCAGCCGGAGCATGGTTTCACCGAGGGTGACGACATCAAAACGCGGGGTCATTTCGTTGGACAGGCGTCGACCAATGCGCGGGCGCGCGCGGTGAGGGCGGCCCAGTCGCGCCGGGCGACGATTTCACGATCCACCAGCGCGCCGCCCACGCCCACTGCGAAGGCGCCCGCCTTCAGGTAGGTGGCGATGTTGGACGCGTCGATGCCCCCGGTGGGCACGAGCTTCAGGAAGGGCATGGGCTCGCGGATGTCCTTGATGTAGCCCGGCCCCAAACCGCGGATTGGAAAGACTTTGACCGCGGCCGCGCCGGCCGTCCAGGCCGCCTCGATTTCGGTGGGCGTGTAGGCGCCCGGGAAGATTGGGGTCTGACGCAGCGCGCACACGTCGACGACATCCGGCTTGAACACCGGAGAGACCACAAAGGTCGCGCCGGCGTCAATGGCCGCATGGGCGTCTTCAGGCGTGAGCACGCTCCCCACCCCAACGGCGGCAGCGCCGGCCGTGACTTCAGGCAGGCGATGCGAAACCTGGGTGATGGCCTCGGTCGCGCCAGGGGTCGTCAGGGTGAATTCAAAAACACGCACGCCGCCGTCGAGAAGCGCGCGTGACAGCGCCACGGCATCCTCCAGGGCAGGCAAGCGCACGATGGCGATGATGCGGGTTCGGGCGATCAGGTCCAGAACTGGGTTTGTCATGGTTTGCTAGATGGGGAGCACACATGCAGGCGAATGCGCGGTTGCGGTCGCAACGACGGGGCCGGGCAGGCCTGTTACCGGATCGAGCGGCAGGATCGTCACGCCGCCGCTGCGCTGACAGGCAACGGCGAGATGCCAGGGCAGACCGCCCTGTCCGTCCGCATCGAGAATGGCAAAATGCCGCGGCCAGGCGCCGCCGGCCGCGGCGTAGCCGACGTGTCGGACGGTCCAGGAGTCCTCGTCGATGCCAAACACCGCCAGCGCGTCATCGCCGCGATTGGAGACGAGGACAAAGCGGCCGTCGGGCGACAGCGCCACATGGGCAGGGTAGTTGACCCCTGCGCCGTCGCCGCGCGAGGTGGCGAGAATCTGGTTCATCCGGCCGGATCTATCGAAGACCGCCAGGGTGCTGTTGAGCTCGTTGGCCACAAACAGAAGCCCTCCCACCGGATGCAGGCAGGCGTGGCGCGGACCGGCGCCGGGCAGCAGGCTCAAGGTCGCCGGCGCGTCTTCGCTGAGCGTCCGGTCGCTGGCCGACCAGACGAAACGATGAACCCGATCGGAGCCGAGATCGCACACGAG
>JAGOCU010000125.1 GCA_017998555.1 Thermoflexales bacterium | reverse complement strand
CCCCGGCCTCCCGGGCCAGCGTCAGCGCCGGATCAGCGGCCCAGAACGTTCGCGCATTCGCCAGTTGTTGCTCGACCAGAATCCGGAAGGGGCTGTCGGCCGGTAGTCGGTCCGCCCGCGCCAGAAGCCCGTCCGCCGCGCCAAACAGATACGCGCCGGCGTTTGCGTCTCCCACGCCATTCATGATCCGCCCCAGCAGGACCAGCAGCAGCGGCCAGATGTGGCCCGGAAGTTCCTCGCGTTGACGGGTCAGCGCCCATGCCGCGCAACGGAGATGGCCGCGCGCATCCCCGGGCGACATATGCCTTGACATCGGGTGGCGCGTAACCTCGCGCGGCACATCCGGCCAAATCCTCAGATGGCGCGCCGCGTCGGCGCAAAACGCTTCAGCATGACCCGCTGCCGCCGCGGCCAGCGCGGCGAATCCGGCGCCGACGGCCTCGCCCGGCCGCCAGCCTCCCCGCGCGTTGTCATCCGCCGCCTGCTCGGCCAGTGTCTGCGCCCGCGCATACTCATCGCGCGCGATGTGGGCCATCGCCAGATACGTGCGGGTCGTCGCTGTTCCGCCGTGCGGCGCCCAGGCCATGCCGCGCGCTTCCCAATGCGCGAGCGCTGCCGTGATCAGCACGATGGCGCGATCCGGCTGGCCGTTGAGGGCCAGCGCCCGGCCATACAGATTTTGGGCGAACGCGTGCCAGTCGGGGTCTGCGCCCGAGATCGCCAGCAACGCTTCGTAGTGAGGTTCTCCCTGGGCAAAGTCGCCGGTCATGCAATGCGCCGCAAGAATTCGGGCGAACGCTGCCAGACACCGATCAACCCTCTCGCCGGATCGACGGGCGCAGTCCTCGATCAAGGGGACCATCCGTCGCCAGGCGTCTGGATCGCCCAGGCTCATCGTGAGGTCGGTCAGCCCAAACAGGACGGAGGTCTGGTCTGCCGGGTTCACCCCGCGGATGCGCAGATCGATGTCAGTCATCCAGGCGCTGATTTCCGCGGGCGGCAGATAGACCTTCAGATAGCCGCCCCACGACACCACCCAGCCCATCAGGCCGGCCAGTTGCAGGCCCGCGCTGTAATCGCCGCCCGGGCCCCGACTCCAGTTCAGCGCCGCGCGGATATTGTCGCGTTCGACGGCCATCCGGCGCAGCCGCGCGATGTGATCGGGATGAAACGAGTAGGGCTGCATGCTCTGCGCGAGTTGCGCGAGACACGTCGCCATGCGTCCGCGCGTCTCGGACCCTTGCCCGCTTTCCCCGAGCTTCACGAGCGCGTAATCGCGCAGGGTTTCAAGCAACTCGAAGCGCGGCGCGCCATCAAGCCCGACGGTCTCCTTGACCAGGCTCTTGTCGAGCAGCGACTGCAGTAGCGACTCGGTCGACGGAACGTCGACCGACGTTCCGTCGACCGAGTCGCCGCACACGACGCGGGCCATCTCGAGGTCGCATCCGCCGCTGAAAACGCCCATCCGGCGAAAGAAAACCTGTTCGTCTGCTGTCAGCAGCGCGTAGCTCCAGTCGATGGTGGCCCGCAGCGTTTGCTGGCGCGCGGGCCAGTCGCGCGGCCCGGTCGTGAGAAGTTCCAGTTGCGCGCCAGGATGATGGGCCAGCCGCTCTAGCATCTTGCCCGGGGTGAGCATGCGGGCGCGGGCGGCGGCCAGCTCGATGGCTAGCGGCAGATTGTCCAGCCGCAGGCAGATCTCCGCGATGATCGGAGCGTTTTCCGGGGTAACGCTGAAGGCGGGCTTGGCGGAGGCTGCGCACCGGGCGAAAAGCTCAGAGGCCGGTTCCGCCTGCAACGGCCCGACCTCGACCACCCGTTCGCCAAAGAGGTTGAGGAGAGCCCGGCTCGTGACGAGGACGCGCAGCCCGGGGCAGCGCTCGAGCAGGGTGTTGATCAGGGGCGCGCCCTCCAGCAGGTGCTCATAGTTGTCCATCACCAGCAGCATCTGGCGGGCCTCGATGAAGCGGGTGATCGCCTCGATCGATGGATCCGCGTTCATCGCGCGGTTCTGGAGGGCGGCGGCGATGGCGGCCGGGATGAGGCCCGGCTCGCTGACGGGCGCGAGGGCGACAAAGGACGCGCCGCCCGCCAGCACAGGCTGCAGGTCGCGGGCCACCTGTTGCGCGAGGCGGGTCTTCCCGACGCCCGGCGGCCCGATCAGGGTGATCAGGCGGGCGCTGTCATCCGTGAGGGCTCGCTCAATTGCGGCCAGTTCCGCTGCGCGTCCCATAAGCGGCGTCAACGGCGCGGGCAGGTGGTTGAGCCGCTGCTGAACGGCAGTGCCGCGGGCGAAGGCGATGAAGGCATCCCGGTCTTCGGGCGGGATGGAGAGGGCGCTTGCCAGCGCTTCGGCCAGGTTCCGCGAAGCCACCCGCGCGCCCTCTTCGACCTGGCGGATGGCAGTGAGGGAGAAATGGGCGCGCCGGGCCAGCCCGTCCTGGGTGAGGTCGAGCTCTTTGCGGCGATGTTTGAGCCAGTCGGCGAACGGTGGCGAGAAATCCATCCCTCTCCTTCGGGCGGGCCTAGCCTGGACCGTAGGACGTGAGTTGAGTATGGCCCCGATTCCACTTCGCGCAAGCAACCCTCTCATCTTCTCCGCTTCTCCCGCAAAGCGCCCGAAGCTTGCAACGAGCAGACGCCGCAGGCAAATGCGTGACTTGTTGTAGCGCTTTCCCGGTTGATCGCCGCGGCGATGCGACGTACACCTTGAATGCATCGCAGCGTTTGGAAACGATGCGCAAAAGGGTTCAAGACGCTGCCGTTGTCACACGCTGCCGCAACAAAGTGAACGCATCGTTACGCCCAGGGCGCTGGCGCGCCGGACGGGCCACAGGGAGTCTGTCATGAAGATCAAACATGGAATTTCTGGCGCGGTGATCGCGATATCGCTGATGGGAATGACGGGCTGCAGCCGGCTGCCACGAGCGCTTGCCTGGCCGCCGGCGCCGGCCGCCGAGTCCGGGACCAGATCGGACAGAGTCATGTCGTTGGCGCCCGCGCGGGCGCCCCGCCTTGTCGTCGCGGAGGTCAGGCCGGAAGCGCCCATTGGCCCGGATCAGACCGCCTTTGAGGGCTGGATTGACGTGGGAGGACGGGCGCTCTACCTGGCTTGTCTGGGGGTGGGCGAGCCGGTCGTCGTGTTTGAGATGGACCAGGGAGAGTCGGGGGCCGAAGCGCTCGCCTATGCCGGCAAAGTTTCGGAACGCACCCGGGTGTGCTACTACGACCGGCCCAATGTCTATGGCGGTTACAGCGATCCGGCGAGCGGCGTGCGCACGAGCCAGGACATCGTCAACGATCTGGCCGCCCTGTTGCGCGGAGCCGACCTTGTTTCACCCTACATCCTGGCCGGGAAATCCTTTGGCGCAATGAACGCCGCCCTATTCGCCGCCCAACGTTCGAACGAGGTCGCCGGGCTGGTGTTGCTGGATCCGCTTTCGACCGGCCCGGGCGAGACCGATGTTGAAGCGGTCGAGATCGAAGCCGTCGACATTGAGGCCAGCGCGGCGCAACTCAAGGCAGCGCCCCGGATCGTCAGCGTGCCCACGGTGATGCTCACAACCGAGCGGCTTGTTGGCGATCCAGCGTTCTATTCTCAGCTCGCGCCCAGGCTGCAACGGGTCGCCATCAGCGACAAGGGTGATATCGCGCGACCTTCTTCCACCGAATACGTGTCGCGGGCCATTATTGAGATGGTCGAGGAGTTCCGGAAGTGATCCTCTCCGGCGGAGCCGGAGAGGATCACTTCCGGAAGAGACTACGCTGGACGAAACGCGCGATCGGCGTTACGCTCAGGGCATGACCGAAGCCAGCAACCTGCCCGCCATCGCCGACCGCATCCGCGAAACGCTCAAACTCAAGAACGCCGCCCGTGACGCGGCCGTCAACATCTCGCGCGAGCTCATCCGCTTCTGCTCGCTGGCCATCCGGGCCGCGCATCGTGACGACTGGGACGCCGCCGAGCGCCTGGTCGGCGAGGCCCGCCGGGCCGCCGACGAACTGGGCGGGCATGTCCGGCCATATCCCGACCTCTACTTCACCGGCTACACCCAGGATGCCTTCAAGGAACTGGCCGAAGCGCACATCACCATCGCCATCGCCCGCGGCCAGCCCTTCCCACAGCCCGAGGACATCGGGGTCGAGTTCGCCGCGTACTTGAATGGCCTGGCCGAATCCGCCGGCGAACTCCGTCGCCGCACGCTCGACAAAATGCGGGCCGGTCACAGCGCCGAATGCGAGCGCCTGCTCGGCGCGATGGACGACATCTACGATGTGCTGGTCGGGATGGATTTCCCCGACGCGCTCACCGGCGGGCTGCGCCGCAACACCGACATGGTTCGGGGCGTGCTCGAGCGCACCCGCGGCGAGCTCACCACCAGTTTCCGCGAGGCCGAACTCAAGGCGGCGATGGACGCGCTGACCGGTCGATTGGGTTGATCCTGGAGAAAGCGATGGTCCCCGGCGGAGCCGGGGACCATCGCTTTCTCCAAATGATTCTACGTCTCCGCCGTGGCCACCACAAACGCCACGGCGTATTCGCGCTCGTGGGCGAGCGAGAGCGACCAACGGCTTAACCCAAGCCGCGCCGCGCGCTCGGCCGCCGAGCCGCTCAGCCGGACATGCGGCTTGCCCAGCCCGTCGCGCTCGACTTCGATCTCGTGCCAGCCCACGCCCTGCCGCGACAACACCCGCATCCCCACCCCGAGCGCCTTGGCCACCGCTTCCTTGGCCGCGAAGCGGGCGGCCAGCTCCGGCGCGCGCCCGCGGCAA
Source organism: Thermoflexales bacterium (assembly GCA_017998555.1). GTDB lineage: Bacteria > Chloroflexota > Anaerolineae > J036 > Brachytrichaceae > Brachythrix. The sequence continues at coordinate 1,947 of JAGOCU010000125.1, read as the reverse complement.
TACGCGATCTCGGCCGGGGTGTAGACCCGGGCCAGAAAGCGCTCGCCATGCCGGGCGATGGCCTCAGCCACCCGCGGCACGTGCAGGATGTCGACCCCGGTGCTAAGTGCCACTAACAAAACCTCCTTCCGAAGGGATATGCCCCCGGCAAAGCCGGGGGCATATCCCTTCGGAAACAGGTTCTGTTGGGAGTTCTTGGCATGGGGTAAGCCCTCAGCCCGACGAGGTCAGCACGAAGTTGTCGGCGTTCAGCCAACGTTGGGCCGCGCCCTGCAGTTGGGCCGCCGTGATCGCATTGATCCGCTCGGCGTAGTTCAGCAGATAGTCAAACCCGAGGTTGTAGCGGCGCATGTCCAGAATCCGCCCGGCAATTCCCTCGTTGGTTTCCATCTGCAGCGGCAGCGAGCCGACGAAATAGCGTTTGTTGTCGTCCAGCTCGCGGGCCGTCACCCGCTTGTCCTGAATGCGACGGACCTCGTTGCGCGAGATCTCCACCACCCGGTCCACCGTCGTGGGTTGCGTGCCGGCATGGCACTGCCAGGCGCCCGGCCCGATCCCGCCGCTGAAGCTCGTGCCGATGTAATACACCAGCCCCTCTTCCTTGCGCACCCGCTCGCCCAGGCGCCCATACATCCCGAACTGGCCCAGGATGCTGTTCATCAGCACGGCGGGAATCCAGTCCGGGTCAGTCCGGGGCAGGGCCGGGAAACCCCACTGCAGGGTGGTCTGGCTCTTGTTGCGTAAGGGAATGTGCCGGCGGGGTTGGCCAACAATGGGCGGGGCCGGAATCATCGGCGCGCGCTCGGGCCGGGTCGCCGTCCAGTCGCCAAACGCAGCAACCACCCGGGCCAGGGCCTCCTCGGCCTTGACCGCGCCGACGATGCACAACGTCATTTCCCGGGGCGAGAAGTACGTCCGATGGTGCTCGAGCACCTGTTCGCGCGTGATCGCCTTCGCGGTCTCCAGCGTGCCGCCGGGGTAGTGATACGGATGCCCTTCCGGGTAGCACAGATCGTAGAAGGCCATCCCGCTCTGGGCCCGGGTGCTGTTCTCCCGCTCGCGCAGCGCGCTGATCCATTCGGCCCGCTCGCGCTCGAGCTCTTCCGCCGGGAAGGACGGATGGCGCACGACGTCGCTCAGCAGGTCGAGCATCAGAGGCAAATCCTCGGCCAGGCTCTTGGCGTACAGCGAGCTCGTGTGCGTCCCGGCCGAGACGCCCATGCTGGCCCCGATCGATTCGGTGACGTCGTAGATCTGGGCATAGGTGCGCCGGGTCGTGCCGCGGGTCAGGCAGTCCGTCACGAATCCGGACAGCCCGGTGCCGAGCGGCGATTCATCCCGCATTCCCGCGGTGAAGTAGCCGCTCACGATCACGGCCGGGCTGGCGAAGTTCTCGTAGACCAGCAGGGTGATCCCGTTGTCAAGGCTGAATTGGGCGATGTTGCCGCTGTGCGGCACGCTGGCCGGCGCGGGGCGATGGGTCTTCATGGGTGCGTCCGCCGGCTACTTCTCGTCGGCGACATAGACGCCAACGGTGACATTGTCGCGGGTCAGGTAGGTCTGCGCGACGCGCTGAACCTCCGCCGGGGTGACCTGGCGCAGGCGATCGAGATAGCCGGTGAACCAGGCCGTGTCGGCGATGATCTGGCTGAATCCGAGCCAGAAGGCCTGATTCGTGCACGACTCAGTGTTGAAGGCGACCTGAGCCCGGGTCTGCTTGATGGCCTTCTCCAGCTCCTCGGCCGAGATCGGCTCGGTCTTGATCCGCTCGATCTCGCGCCACAGGGCCGCCTCGACATCGGCGGCCGGGACACCCACCTGGGGCGTGGCCGAGAACGAGAGCAGGAACGGATCGATGGTCGGGACCACACTGCAGCCCGCGTCGGCCGAAATGCCGGTGTCGACCAGGGCCTTGCTCAGGCGCGAACTGCGATTGCTCGTGCCGCC
>JAGOCU010000124.1 GCA_017998555.1 Thermoflexales bacterium | reverse complement strand
CGCGAGCGGGCGCTGGGCAGCAGTCCCTTTGCATCCAGCGATGGCGCGATCGCCCGCTACGAGGCCAACCTGCGCGAAACGGACTCGGCGCTGCTCCTGATGCGCTTTGACGAGGGCGCCAATGCAGGCACCTTTGCCGACACAAGCGGGCCAAACCGGAAGGAAAGGGGGAGTTGTTCCGACCCGGCCTGCCCCGTGACAGGGGTGAGCGGTCTGGCGGTCAATGCCGCGCATTTCGACGGCAATGACGTTGTTTCATTGCCGTATATGGCGCGGATCAACGGGCTGAAAACGGGATTCTCAATCTCCGCCTGGGTCAAGCCGGACAATCTGGCCGGCCGGCATCGCATCATCAGCATCGCCCGCACGCGCTCGGTGAATGGATTCAGCTTTGGCATTGACAATGGGAATCTGCTCTTTACCGCCTATAACCTGCAAGACTTCAACGGCACCGCCCTGAGCGCCATCCCACTGGGGGTATGGACGCATGTCGGCGTCGCCATCGCGCCAAATGGGCCCAACACCGAGGCCCGCTTCTTTGTCAATGGCGCGCTGAAGGAAACGATCAGCCGCGCGATCTCGGGCGTGAACGTGTCGCCCAATGACAAAGTCCTCATCGGCGCGGGGAGCGTGGTCCGCTCGGAGTCGCTCGACGAGCCCTGGGTCGGTTCCCTCGACGAGGTGGCCGTGTTTGGACAGGCTCTCGATGCGAATGGCATGCTGCGCGCGCTATACAGCATGGTCAATCTGGATGACGCCACCCTGACCGCTCAGGCGCCGGCGCTGTATGAGACGGAATTGGAGAGCAAGCTGCTGGTGCGCAATATCGAAGGCGTGCTGCAGACAAACGTGCCGGGCTTCCTGAGCGGGGCCTCGACCGCCCGCAACGTGATGGTGTCTCCGCGCCAGGTGTTGCCAACCAATGTCCAGACGCTGACCTTCAACACGGTGCCGGCTTCAGGCGACTACACGATCACGCAGTCGCTCGGCGCCATCGTTGATGTGCCCTACAAGCCCGAGACGGGCCAGGACGTGGCGCTGGTATATCGCAACAGCGCGCCCCTGGGTTTCGAGGGCAAAGTCAGCGATCGGCGCGAGATTCCCGACAACGCCAACTACAACCTCAGCAGCACCGATTTCACCTTGTCCTTCTGGCTGCAGCCGGATCCGTTCGCAGTCGCCTACATCCGCGGCGTGATGGGATACCAGAGCGGCGACGTCAACGCCTATCCCTCTGTCCAGCAGATTGGCACGACCCTGCGCTTCGGCTATGGGACTGGGAGCGCCTGGGTGTATCAGGATCTCGCGAACGCGATTCCAAATGACGGCAACTGGCATCACTATGTCGTCAGCTTTGTTCGTAACAACGGGGGCAACTCGATCGCGACCGTGTTTGTCGACAATGTCAATAGAGGCTCGCTGAACTTCGGCAGCAGCCGGCCAGGCAGCGCTACCCAGCGCTTCGACATCGGGCGTTCGTCGCAGAGCGCGCGCTTCCGGGTGGACAAGTTCGACCTGTTCTGCGAGGCGGACGGCATTGGCGATGGCGAATACACCTTCAATTACTGGACGCCCAACAACAACGCCAACACCCTGTACTGGGCCGGCTCGGGCACCGATGGGGCATCCTTCCCGATCAGCACGGGCTGGCGCGAGTTTACGGACAGCGCCTTTCTGAGCGTGTGCGAAAACGACCCGGACGGCAGCGACCAGACGACCTGCGACGGTGATGATGAACTCATGATCGGCACCGACTATCTGCCCTGGAAGTTCATGTCGACGGTCGACCAGTCGTATGCGAACGCCGTGCGGACGGTCTCCACCCTGCCAACCAGCCCCAGCACGTGCGGCTTCTGGACCGGCTACAACGATACGGGCACCTTCACCTACACGTTCGATAACAACTCGGTGCCCTACGTTGGCGATCTCAAGGACTTCCGGCTGTATCGGCGGGCGCTGTCCCAATCCGATGTCACGAACGTGTATCAGAGCAATACCGCCGTCGCCCGCTTCAAGCTCGATGAGCGCCCGGCCGCCCGGCAGTTTGCCGATGAGCTGGCCCGAGTGACCGCCGTGTGCAGTGGCACGAGTTGCCCGGTCACCGGTCTGCCCGGCCGGGACAATGTGGCCGTCCGCTTTGACGGGGTGAACGACTACATCACCTCGGACGCCGTCAGCGGGCTCGCCCACACGGCGGCGGTCTCGACCAACTTCTTTTCGTTTGGCGGCTGGATCAAGCCCGACATGGACTTCTCGGCGTACAACACCGAGCAGTACATTTTCAGCTTCAATGGGCCAAACTATGAAAACCGCCTGTTGCTGGGGATTGTGGCCTTTCCGGGCGACCCAAGCGACCGTTACCGGATTCGCTACTTTGATGGGATCAGTCAGACCACATCACCCCTCAGCTATCCGCGGGATGCGTGGCTGCACCTGTGGCTCGACGTCAACTACAACTTTGCGGGCGAGGACAAGCTGTTCGTCAACGGGCAGGTGGCCCACGTGTTCGCCACGGCGGCAGTGCCCGACGCCAATGGCCGCTTCTCCATCGGACAGGAATGGGATTCGGGCGGTGTGCCGAGCAACTTCTTCAAGGGCATGGTCGACGAAGTCGGCATCCTGCCAAGCAATGGCGGCGGGCCGAGTGGCGGGATATACGAATACGTCCGCGCGCCCGAGCACATTCGGCACATGGACAGCCTGGCCGAGGCGCCTGGTGCGCGCACGATCTTTGACCCGGCGGAAGATGCGGGGCAAGTCTACGGCGGATTTGCCTTCAACGGACAGAACCAATCTCTTAACTCGAGCGCCGGCGGTGAACGGCTTGAGACCCTAAATATCACCTACACGGTCATGGGCTGGGTCTACCCGCGTAACACAACCGGCAACGGCAGCCCGACGTATCGGCCAATATTCGGCACCATCCTGACCGGGACGATCTGGATGGGCCTGGTGGATGGCAAGCCAACCCTGTACAACACGGCCGGCCAATTCATCGCTGCGGCAACGGCCCTGCCTTCGAATCAGTGGTCGCATGTCGCTTTTCAGCGCGATCGGAACGCGCTGCGGATCTACGTCAACGGCACGTTGGCGGCCTCGGGCGTTCCCGCGGGACTGCCGCTGGAGTATCTGGACGACTACGGCGAGGCTCGCAACCCCGGCACGGCCACCCTCAGCTACTTTGACGGCGTGATGGACGAATTCAACTTCACTCGGCAACCCGTCAGCGCTGACCAGATTCGCTCGCTCTACAACTACCAGGCAACCTGGATCGACGAGGCGCGCCGGACCCCATTCGTCGTGGATGTGACCGCACCGAGCGTACGGGTTGCCACCGGTGAGCAGTGGTTACCGATGATCACGACGACGTTGCTGATCACGGCGGCCGACGACCATTCGCCGGTCGTGTCAGCGCTCTATTTCTATCAAGACTCGCGCCTGCTCGATCAAGCCTCGTGGTTCCCGCCCAAGTGCGGCGATGCGACCGGCGGGGTCGCCTTTTGCGGGTTGTTTGATCCGAAGGCAGAGGGTCGCTACAGCATTGATGCCTACGCGATGGATGCTGCCGGCAATCTGGGTTGGGCGGGGAGCCAATACCGATACTTATATGTTGACGCGACCGGGCCAACGCTTACGCTCAATCCGCGCGCCACGACGCCGTTCCGGGCGACGCCGATCGCGGATGCGCCGGCGCGTTGGACGATCCCGTTCAGCGGCACGGTCGCGGACCCGCTCCTGGCCGACGGCTATCCGTCCTCAGGGGTGGCGGGCGTGCGGGTGAGGCTGATTGACGCGAACGGGCATGAGGTCGGGCTTACGGCCGAGCAGGTCGCGGCGGTCAGCGGCGGGGCGTGGTCGATCGACTATGTCGTGTCCGCCGACAACCCCAGCGGCGTGTACTCGGGCACGCTGATTGCTGAAGACACAGCGGGGAACAAGACGGTGAGCGTCATCCCGCCGTTCACGGTCGACAACACTGACCCGTCCAGCCAGGTGACTGTCTACAACGCGCCACCGGCGGCGCTGGTGGCGTCGCGCGGGCCATCCGCCGTTGCCGCGGAGCCCTTGGCGCAGTATCTGAATGCGAGCAGCTCGCTGGCGGGCAGCGTCAACGAACGGCCGGACACGGCCCCGACATTGAGCAGCATTGCCGGTGTGAACGCCGTCGAAGTGGCCTTCGAGCCGATCCTGGGGTCGGCGTTCGTCAATCGTCCCATGCCGTATGGCGTGCTCCTCTACCTGCCCTTTGACGAAAACAATGCCGTGCAGGGCATCGCGGATACCACCTTCCTGGACATCGCGGGCGGCTACACCGTCACCTGCGCGGCCAATGCCTGCCCGGTTTCGGCCATCGCGACTCGAAACGGGCAGGGCGTCTCCTTCAATGGGGTCAACTCCCGGCTCAGCCGGGGTGTCACGCCTGGGATTACAGACCTGACTTCGTTTGGAGCGGGGGCCTGGATCAAGCTGAACACGGTGACGGGCACCCAGTACATCGTCGGGACCGATCGCGCCGCCAGCCCCAACAACGGCTGGGCCTTTGGCATCGCTGACGGCAAGTTGCGGGTGGAGATGTTTGGGGTGGGCACCTATGAGAGTTCCGTCCTGGTAAAACCGGATGCGTGGTATCACGTGGCGGTCGACATGACGCCCAGCGACGTCTACTTCTATGTGAACGGCGAGTATCTGTGGTCGGCGTCGCGCAGCGGGCAGCCGGGCATCGCCAACACCGATGATCCTCTGGTCATCGGGGGCGCGACAACAGCGTCGCCGCATCCGCTTTCGGGGGTCATCGACGAGTTGTATATCTCGCAGTTCTACATCGGAACCGACGCGGTGGTACAGGGGCTGATGGGGGATGGGCCGACGCTGCATGTGACCTTTGACAAGGCGCCGATCAGCATCAAGGACAACTTCAAGGAAGTCGGCGGCATGGATGCGCAGGCCTACACCCAGTTCGGGGGCGGCGCGTCCGACTTCAGCACCCCGGGCATCGCCGGCGGCTACGGCGTGCAGTTCAGCCCGAGCCAGGCGCTCGAAGTCAGCGCGCGGGTGGGCCAGGGCGTGCTTCCCCGCGACGGCAGCCCGTGGACGGCGGCCTTCTGGCTGCGCGGGGCGGGAACGAGTATGTTCTACATGGCCCCGACGCAAAACGACTGGCCGCCCCCGTACTATGCCCAGTTCTCGGCGGTCAACGGCACCCTCACCCATGGCTTTGGCGGGAACAGCTACGTTGCGCCGCTGGCGTCAACGAGCGGCTGGAATCACTACGCGATCGTGTGGGATGGCGCGCGGCTGCTCACCTACCAGAACGGCGCATTGCGGCACACCGTTGTGCCGCCCGCGCCGATCATCAATCAGGACTTCAACTGGCTCGGGGTGTTTGAGCCCACGCAGTCGGTCCAGACCGCCGTTGACGATCTTCAGATCTTCAGGCGCGCGTTGTCGGACCTTGAGTTGGGCGCGATGGCGCGCACCGGCTGGCAGGCCGCGGCGATCAACGCAGGCGGCGCGGCGATCTCGGCGACGACGTGGAGCGCTTCGATCCCGCCCAAGCTGGAGGGCTTCTACGCGGTCAAGACCCGCGGCCGCGACGTGGCGGGCAATCTCAATGCCGAGCCCAAACCGGCCTGGAGCGGCATGGTCGACACCCTGCCGCCGCGGCTTGTGCTGTCCACAACGCCAGGACTGAACTACATCTATCGCCTGAAGGCGTCGGACTTCTCGTTGGACGTCGATGCCGTGACGATGCCAGCGGCCTGCACCGGGCTTACCTCCAGCACGCCCACGTACTTCGGGTCGCCGTGGTATCTCGGCCTGCAGCCACAGGATGCCCGTCTGGCCGGCGCGTCGCGTCTGGTGGGCCTTGAGCTGATCTGCGGCATCAGCGGGCAACTGCCCGCGAACGCCACGTTCACGGCCTGCGACCGGCTGGGGAACTGCGCAACGGTGGATGTCAATGGAAATCCGCCGCCGATCACGGCCCGGAGCTGGTTGCCGCGGATTGTGAGGTAGGGAGTTGTTCGGATACGACCTTCGCCGGTCCGGCCTACGCCGGACCGGCGAAGGTCGTATCCGAAGATGTCGGAAAATGATCATCCTCACAACAAATCGGCTCGTGCTTCGGCATCTGGAGCTTGACGATCTTGAGCCGTTATACGCTCTCTACCGCGACCCCGAGATGCGGCGATACTTCCCGGACGGCACGCGCACACTGGAGGAGACGAAGGAAGAGCTCGAGTGGCACCAACATGGTCATCCGCGGCATCCGGAGCTGGGCCTGTGGGCGACCGTGGAACGTGAGACCGGGAAATTCCTCGGCCGGTGCGGTTTGCTTCCCTGGACGATCGACAGTGCGCAGGAGGTGGAGCTCGCCTACCTGATCGCCAAAGAGCGCTGGGGCCAGGGGTACGCAACCGAGGTAGCCCACGGTATCGTTCGTTATGCGAGGGAACAGCTGGGCCTCACGAGGTTGATTTGTTTGATCACCCACGGCAATGTTGCCTCAACACGGGTCGCCGAGAAGGTCGGGATGACCTATGAGCGCGAGCACACGGATGAGTTCGGACCGTGTCTGATCTACTCGATGGCACTGTGATTGGCGGTTGCGCGGCCTGAAGGCCGCGCCTACAAAGCGCGCATAACGTGTTTCGGTTGTAGGCGCAGCCTTTAGGCTGCGCGGGCGTTGCGCGGCCCGAAGGTCGCGCCTGCATGCGCTCGTTTCATC
>JAGOCU010000123.1 GCA_017998555.1 Thermoflexales bacterium | reverse complement strand
CGCTCAAACGCGAGCTGTCGGCGCGCCCGGCGCAGTGCCTTGAGCGTGGGCGGGCCAAACACCACCAGCAGGGCCGCGTTTCCCAACGCTCGGAACAGATCGGGCACGAGCGAGGTGACGGCATAAAACCCGCCATACCGCGCGAGGATCGCGCCGGCATCCAGTCCGGGCACCCACGCCGTCGCGGGATCACCGGACAGGACATACCAGAACGACAGATTGAGGATCGCCCCGTAGGCAAATCCCCACACAATCCCGAAGCCCGCCAACAGGGCGAGGGTCTTCCAGCGCGGCCAGTTCGCCGCACGCCCGGGCAGCCAACCCGCGCTCATGCCCACCCAGCCGGCGGTGAACATCTGATAGGGCAGCCACGGGCCGATCCCGGCGGTGATCACCGCCGAAACCAACAGGGTGAGCGCGCCGGTCAGAAAGCCAAAGCGCGCTCCAAAGACATAGCCGGCGAGGATGATGAGGGCGAAAACGGGTGAGAATTCGCCCGGCCCCGGGATGATGTTCTCCACCAGGCGCAGCGCGCTGTTCAAGGCAACGAGCACGCCCATCAACGCGATCCCGCGCGCGTTGAGGCTGCCGGACTGCGCCTCGGCCAGCATGCCCAGCACGCACAACGTGAGAAGCCCAGCCACAACCAGCGGCGCGTCGGCCGCCCGGCCCGCGCCCTGGCCCAGCGACGCGGCGGCGAAAGGGTAGGCCAGGGCGGCCAGACCGAGCAGGGCGGCCAGGGCAAAGACGATCAGGCTGAAGGCATGCCGGCCCGCCGGACCCGGTTGTCGCGTCACCGCCGGCCCCCGCGCGGGCCGAAGCGCTGCCAGACCAGGGCGATTCCGCCGAGGAGGGCCATGATGCCGAGAAAGCCCGCGATCCCCTCGCCCGAAGCGGCGCTGGCGTTGGTGATCGGTGAGATCGTGGCCGTTGGATCGGGCGATGCAATTGCCGCGGTTGGGCTATCGATTGGGGTTGGCAACACGCGTGTGGCGGGTTGGGCTTCGGTCGATGCGACAGGTGTCGGGGTGGGAGCAGTCACGGCCGTCGCGGTCGCGAGCGCAGCGACAGGCGTGCCCGTCGCCGCCGCCGTCGACACGCCGGAGGCCAGCAACTGCGGCGTTGCCGTGAACGTGGGTGGCGCGAGGGTGGCGGGCGCCCGCGTTGACAGTGGGGTCGTCACGACCGCGCGCGTCGGAGCCGACACTGTCGGAGCCGAAGGAGTTGGAGCGGCTTGCGGCGCGCAGATTTGGGCCAACGATACGGGTGGCAGGCGTACCGCCGCGGCATCCGCGCTCACGACGTCCCACACCCATCCATCGACCTGGCCATCGGTCACGGTCCGGGCCACAGCGCCGACGCCCGCATAGCGCCAGGCCGTGCCCGACCATTGGCCGTAGATCCAGTAGCCGCAGCCGCTGGCCGGGTTCTCGCATTTGCAGAAACAGCTTTGGGCCGGATACGAACAGCCCTCGTCCCCGATCTTGCACATGGCCGCCCCGAGGCCGCTTACCTGGGCTGAGAACGGCAACCCCGACCGGCGCATGAGTTCATAGCCCGTGATCGAGGGCTCGCTGAAAGTGACACAGCGCGTTTCCACCGCGCCGTTGGCGAAAGCGACGACCAGCCCGGCCCGATTCTGGGTCTGGGCAGAGGCTGGCCGTCCGATCGCGATCGCGGCGGCCAGGTTGAGGCACAGCGCAGCCACAGCGGAGAGCGCCGCCAGGGACTTCGCGCCGCGATGATTCAACCAGCCCATCATGATGCGCCCCTTGCCTAACGCAGATTCTGTCGCATCAGGGCCGGGATGGCGCCGATGGTGGCCAGCACGCTCTCGTCGGGATAGGCGGCCTGATAGGGCAGGGCCCCGCTCGGGCGCTGGGCGAGGACCAGATTGCCAAGCGCGTTGTATCCACTCGGGCGGAACCAGGACTCGGGTTGGTCGCCGCTGGCGATGTGGGCGAGGATCACCAGGGCAGTCGAGTTGGTGTTGCTGTCGGTGCCGTAATCGGAAGGCGACTGGTACGGGAAGCCTCCGTCTACGTTTTGCAGGCCGCTCAGATAGCTCAGTCCACGACCGGCCGGGCCGCTGTTGGCCGGATAGCCGGCCGCAATCAGAGCGATGACGGCCTGGGCGGTGGTGTCGACATCCGGCGCGCCGACCCCGGTGAAGGCCCAACCGCCCGACGCGTTCTGAGCCGCGATCAGGGCGGCCGCGGCGCCCGCCGGCTGCGGGGCTTTCGCCCGGGCGAAGGCCAGCATGGCCAGGCCGTGGGTGAAGATGTTGTCGCCGATGATGCCGGTCTTGGGGTCCTGGCCCGCAGCGAGGTCCGCGATCAGGTTTCGACCGCCAAAGGCGCGCGGGTCGATCCCGGCCGCCACCAGTCCGGCGACGAGTTTGGCAATCTGCCCGGTCTTGAGCCCGCCGCCGGCGACTTTCGCGGCAAGGTAATCGAGCGGCGATGCGCCGGAAGCGGATGTCAGCCCGCGGACGGAGGTGCCGGCGACAGCGAGCGCAGCAACCGCGTCCGCCGTGGCGCCCACATCGCTACCGGCCGAGAAGCCGGTGCCAAAGCCGCCATCGGATTGTTGTTTGGTGCTCAACCACGCGACAGCGCGCTGGGTGGCGGTGGCGATTGGGTCGGCGGCGCGCGCGGCGGCGGGCGACCCGCTCAATGCGACCAGGGTGAGAATGGCCAACGTGAGATGACTGAGGCGATGGGCCCGGGGGAACGAACGATGAAGCATGATTACTCCCGAAAAACAAAAACGCCCCCGGCCTTCTGTTTGGTCGGGGGCGAACTGCGAAGAACAAATCTGGGTGTCTGGGTGTGTGGACCGCGTGCGATCCATCATCCAGTCCGAGAACTTAATTCCGCATGCTCGACCTCCTTGTCGCGAGAAGGGTGTTTGAGCGCTTGAGAGAGGAGTCCTGGCTCCCGGGTTGCCCCGGCTACAGTTGCGGCACAGCGCCGGAATTCGCGCGCCATGCGCGTCACCGGCTTCCACCTTCGCACCCTGGCGCCGTCGCCCTCGGGTCATCTCAAGCTGCGTAGCTATTCAGTTGTGTTCGGGATTATACGCCTCGGCGTGGCCGCAAAACCATTTTGGGGCGAGATTCGTCTCCGGCGAAGCTGGAGACGAATCTCGCCCATATGTGTTGCGCGCTAGCGCACGACTTCCCAGGCCAGATGCTCGATTTCGGGGATGATGAGTTTGTCCATCGCAACCTGCACCGCGTTGGGCGAGCCGGGCATGGAGAAGACCAGCCGGCCGCGGTAGACACCGGCCGTTGCGCGCGAAAGCATCGCGGCCGGCCCGACCTCGGCGAAGCTGAGCATGCGAAAAAGCTCGCCAAAGCCGGGCATGGGTTTCTCGATTCGGCGCGAGATGACATCGTACGTTGTGTCGCGCGGGGCGATGCCCGTGCCGCCGGTAAAGAGCAGCAGGCGCGCGCTGGTCTCGGCGATGATCTGATCGAGCAGGGCGCCGATCTGATCGGGCTCGTCGCGGACGATGGCCCGAAAGACAACCGTGTGGCCGGCCGCGACAGCCCGTTGTTCGATCAGATCGCCGCCCGTGTCATTCTCGCGGGTGCGGGTGTCGCTGACGGTGATGATGGCGAGCGGGACCGGTCCCTGGCGCGCCGCAATTTCGCGGTGTTGTTCGGTGGACTTGGATGGCATAAGGGGGGAGTGAAACTACAATCCCCGCGCGAAGCGCGGGGATTGTAGTTTCACGATAATTCGTGAAAGGATTCTAGTACTTCAGCGTCGGCGGCAGGGCCTTGGCCTGGCTGACCCAGTTCGTCACTTCGGCCAGGGTGGCATTCCGCTTGGCAAGCTGCAGGCGGCCATTCGCTTCAGCCATGGAGGCGACGAGATTCTCGGGCTTGCGCTTCGAGAGTTCCTTGACCGTGTCAACGCCGGCGTTCTCGAGCAGGTCCGAGAAGACTTTGCCGATGCCCTTGACCCGGGCGAGGTCGGCCCGATTGGCCAACTCGAGCACCATCTTGGCGTCCACGCCAAGCTGGGCGGCGAGGGCGGCGCGGTCCTTGGGCCCGCCTGCCTTTGCGAGGAGCTTCTCGCTGTTTGTGATTCCGATGCCTTTGAGCGACTTGGCGGTGCCGGCGCTGACGCCGCGTACGCTGCTGATTCCGATGGTCATAGCTTGCTCCTTTGGTAAAACGTTATGGGTCGGGACCGTTAAATGGGCTGGCCCCGCTGGACCGGAATTGTAGCGCCAAAATGACGTTTTGCGGAGGACGGAACTGAAAAGGCGGGCGTCGACTCGAAGTGATCCCAAAGACATCCGGCGATCTCACAATCCCCGCGCTTCGCACGGGGATTGTGAGATCGCCCCCACTTTCAGGATGACTTCTAGACCCGCAGGATCGCCGCAGCAACAAAGGCATCCTGCTCAAAGGTGAGCCTGACCCCTTCGCAATAGCCCACCCCGCGGCCCAGCGCGATGCCATCCAGTTCCGGCAGACAGGCCATGACGCTTCCCTCGACCACGCCGGAGTGCGAGACGATCAGCGCGGCCTGGTCCTCGCCAAGCGAGCGGGCGATGTCGAGCAGGGCCCGTCGATAGGCTCGCGCGACTTTGGCTGCGGCGCCCTGCCCGCGCACAAGCGCGCCGACCGCGGCGAATCCGCCGTGATCGGCGGCGTCGGACAAGTCGTCGGTCCACTCGGCAAGGACATCCAGTTGTTCGTCAACGGCGTAGCCCATCGCGATTGCGGTCTCGAAGGCGCGTGGTTTGGGGCTGGTGTAGGTCAACTCGAACGGGCCGGCGCTGGCGCCGATCCGGCGGGCCAGGCTGACGCCGTGCTGGCTGAGGTGGCCGGAACCGTCGCGAATCGAGTGCCGGCGATGTTCAAGGAAGCGCATGGAAATGCATTATCTGCCGATATAATCAGCGCCTCATATGTCGCCGGGAAAAACCGCAAAACCCCTGATCCTTGTCCCAGTTCCGATTCAAGACGAGGAGAAGCGCCGTTTCACCCTCGGACGAAACTATGTCCGTTCGGTCAACGAAGCCGGTGGCGTGCCGATTCTGGCGCCCGTGACGATCGATCCGGCGTCGTTGCGTGATTTGTACGACAACGCGGATGGCGTGTTGTTGACGGGTGGGGCCGACCTGGACCCTTCGGTTTTTGGCGAGCCGCTGCATCCGCTGACAAAAGGGGTGGATCTCGATCGCGAGGCCGCCGAAACACTCCTGGCGCGCTGGGCGGTGGAGGACGACAAACCGATGCTGTGCATCTGCCGGGGCGTGCAACAGCTCAACGTCGTATTGGGTGGATCGCTGATTCAGGATATCCCCAGCCAGCACAAGACCGATCTTGAGCACTCCGCCGGGAAGCTCAACCCGGCGCGAGATTACGTCGCCCACACAATCTGCGTGGAGCCCCACAGCCAGCTCGGTGAGGCCCTTGGGCTGGGTGATGCCGGCGGTGAAGTCGGGGTGAACAGCTTTCATCATCAGGCCCTGAAGCGGGTTGCCGATGGTCTGCAAGTCACTTCGCGCGCCCCAGATGGCATTGTTGAGTCGGTCGAGATGCCTGACCGGCGCTTTGTGGTCGGTGTGCAATGGCATCCCGAGGAAATGTCGGCGGGCCGCGCTGACATGATGAATCTGTTTGTGTCATTTGTCACTGCCGCCGGCGGACAGGGCCGCTAGAATACCGCCCAGGAAATCTACATGGAAAACGAGATCTTCTCTGCCTTCATCATTGTGTTTGTGGTGCTCGCCTCGGTTTTTGCCATTGGCGCGCTCATCGCCTATCTGGCCTTTGCGCTTTCGAGATTCTTCAATAACAATGTGCCGTCGCCGGCCGCGCTGGATCGCGCGTTGGCGCTGCGGGCTGCGCCCAAGAAGCGCGAGGCGCGCGAACCGATCGAGCTCGGGCCGAATGCGGAACCCTTCATTCTGGCAACGATCGGTTTCATTGTCGTGTTTATCATTGCGCTGATGGTCGTGATTGTGCCGCCGCATGGCGCTGAAGGCGCGCCCGGAACGCCCGCGATCGAACAGAAGAAGTAGCCTGCCCATGTCCGCGTTGGGCTCAACCGCGCCGGCTATGTGTGGCCGGCGCGCCTGTTTTTTCGCGCTGGCTGAGGACCTGCCGTGAGCGCGACGGCCCGGGGCGCGCTGGCCGCGAGCCTGGCTGCCGCCATCTGGGGCGGGATGTATGTCGTCAGCCGGCTTGTTTTGGGCGTGATTCCACCCCTGACGCTGCTGGTCATCCGTTTTCTCGTCGCGTTGCCGGCCTTGTGGATTTGGCACGGCCTGACCGAGCGGCGGGCCGTGGGTTGGCGCTGGCCGTCGCGGCGCGCGTGGCTGGATCTGGCCGTCATCGGCGGGGTGGGCTATTGCCTGTCCCTGGCGGCCCAGTTTGGCGGGACGGCCCTGGGTGGCGCATCCGCCGGCGCGATCATCACCAGCGCGACGCCCGCTTTCGTTGCCCTCTTCGCCTGGCTGCTGCTGCGCGAGCGGCCCACGCTTCGGCAGGCGCTTGGGTTGGCGCTGGCATTCGGCGGTGTCCTGCTCGTTGTTGACGCGGGACGCGGCGCGGCCACGGACGGCGCGCGCAATCCGAACGCGCTGTTTGGCGGCGCCTTGCTGGTGATCGCGGCGGTTACCTGGGCGCTCTATTCGGTGCTCGTCCGCCGGGCGGGTCAGTCGCACGGGCTATCGACTTTGACCATTACGTTGGGCGCGACCGTGGTCGGGCTCATGTTTGACCTTCCCCTTGCCGGCATCGAACTGACGGGCATGACGATCGGGCCCATCACGCCCTTGATCGTGCT
>JAGOCU010000122.1 GCA_017998555.1 Thermoflexales bacterium | reverse complement strand
GAAGTCATCCTGATGCCCGCCAATGTCCCCCACGCCGTCGGCGCGCCGACCGCGTTCAAGATGCTGCTGACCATGATCCGGGGGTAGGCGCAGATGCATTTGATGCAGCTCCTGCATCAAAACTCCCTCCACTGGCCATTTTGAGCGCAGGTACTAGCCACTTGGCTAGTCGCCTGTCGGATGCGAGTGCCACCGTCAGCTTGTACAATTTTTCACAATCGCGGCGAAATCGACGCGCGATTGGACAAGCATGGCGGATCTACTCACCACTTCCCAGGTCCAGGATCGTCTCCGGGTCGACCGGACCACGATCTATCGGATGATCGATGCCGGTCATTTGCCGGCGATCCGAGTGGGCAAGCAGTGGCGCTTCCAAGCCCCGGATATCGAGCGTTGGCTGAATGCGCACGCGGCAGCGACGCGGGAAGGTGAGCGGCCATCCCCTGTCATCGAGCGCGCCCAACCTGAGCGGCCGACCGGAGTTGGGGCCGCGACGGATCCGGGCGATCTGCGCGCGCTTCTGCCGCTGGCAGCGGCGCAGGAGATCCAGAATGGCTTCGCCGAAGCGCTGGGCGTGACCCTGGTCACGGCTGACATGCGGGGCGTGCCGTTGACCGAGATCAGCAATGCCTGCGGCTTTCAGTCCGCGCTGATGCGGGATCCTGCGGCGCTTCAGAAGTGCGCCCTGGTCTGGCGCCAGCTCGCGGCGAGCCCCTCGATCGAGCCCAAGCTCTACCCCAACGAAATGGGTCTGTTGTGCGCCCGCGGCCTGATCCGTTCCGGCAGCGCGCTGCTCGGGATGGTCGTCATCGGCGGGATCGCCCCGGATCCCTGGCCGCCAAGCCGCGAGGGTCTGGCCGCGATTGCCGATCTGTTCGGGCTGGAGCGCGGTTTTGTCGAATCCAATGCCGGCGCGGTGTATCGCCTGGACAAGCTGGCTCAAGAGCGCGCGTTGCGCGGCGCCCAACGGATCGCTGACATCTTTTCGCATCTGGTCGAAGACCGCGCCGCGGTCGTGCGCCGGATGCGGACGATCGAATCCCTGACCCGAATGTAGAAACGTATCTGGAGAAACTCACATGAAACAACTGCTCATCCTTGGTTCCGGAACTGCCGGCACGATGTCGGCCAATCGCCTGAGCCGGCTGCTGGATCTCGACCAGTGGAAGATCACCCTGGTCGACCAGAATCCCACGCACTACTACCAGCCGGGATTTCTCTTCATCCCGTTCGGAATCTATGGACGCAAGGATGTCGTCAAGGCCAAGCGCGATTTCATTCCGCGCGGCGTCGACCTGATCTTGGCGTCCATCGCCGGCATCGATGGTGACAGCAACACTGTGACGCTGGGCGACGGGCGCAAGTTGCGCTACGACTTCCTCATCATCACCACCGGGGCCGACATCCACCCCGAGCAGACCCCCGGCCTCAAAGAGGATGCCTGGGGCAAGTCGATCCACACGTTCTACTCGCTGGAGGGCGCCCTGACGCTCTTTGACACCTTGCGAGATTGGGAGGGCGGGCGGCTGGTCCTCAATGTCGTCGAGAATCCGATCAAATGCCCGGTGGCGCCGCTTGAGTTTCTGATGCTGGCCGACTGGTATTTCCACGAGCGCGGCATCCGCGACAAGGTTGAATTGATCTACGCGACCCCCCTGCCGGGCGCGTTCACCAAGCCGAAAGCGTCCCAGATGCTGGGCGGGCTGCTCGAACACAAGGGGATCAAGGTGGAACCCGAGTTCATGATTGAGCGCGCCGACCCCGACGCCAAAAAGATCGTCTCGTACGACGAGCGGGAGATCCCCTACGACCTGCTGGTCAGCGTGCCCTTGAACACGGGCGCGCCGGTCATCGGCGAATCGGGCCTGGGCGACGAGTTGAACTTCGTCCCGGTCAACAAACACACATTCCTGTCGAACAAATACGCCAACGTGTTCGCGCTCGGCGACGCGGCCGCGGTCCCGACCTCGAAAGCCGGATCGGTCGCCCATTTCGCGGTGGAGGGGTTCGGCGACAACTTCGTCCGATACACGAAAGGCCGCGAACTGCTCCCGGTCTTTGACGGACACGCCAACTGCTTTATCGAGTCCGGCTTTGGCAAGGGCCTGCTGATCGACTTCAACTACGACACCGAGCCGCTGCCGGGCCGGTATCCACTGCCGGGAATCGGGCCCTTCACCCTGCTCGAGGAATCCGAAGCCAATCGCTGGGGCAAGCTCATGTTCCGCTGGATGTATTGGAACATCCTGCTCAAGGGCGAAGAACTGCCGCTCCCGTTCCGGATGAGCCTGGCCGGCAAGTGGCAGAACTAGGAGCTGAGATGGAACCTACTCTCTCTGAAATCAGCGCGCGTCTGGATGCGCGGCTCGACGCCA
Source organism: Thermoflexales bacterium (assembly GCA_017998555.1). Classification (GTDB taxonomy): domain Bacteria; phylum Chloroflexota; class Anaerolineae; order J036; family Brachytrichaceae; genus Brachythrix. The sequence goes on along the minus strand of JAGOCU010000122.1, from coordinate 4,468 downwards.
TCGATGCGCGGCTGGAGGCCCTGGCCGAGGCAGCCGCCGAACAGGCGCGCGATCGGAGCGCCCGCTCGGAGTTGATCCACGACATCATGCCGATCGCCACGACCGTCGTGGAGCGCGCGTCGGCGCATCTCCAGGAAGTGGAAGACTACGTCGACATTCCGTATCTGATCAGCTTGCTGAAAAAGGTGGCCCGCCACACTCCGCATCTCGAGGGCATGCTTGATCAGCTGGAAAGCATCAGCGAACTGGTGGAGGTCGCGGCGCCGATCAGCAAGGATCTGTTTCACAAGGCCGAGACGGTGCTCGACCAGATGGACAAGAAGGGCTACTTTGTTTTTGCCCGGGGTGGGGCGCGCATCCTGGACAACATCGTGTCCTCGTTCACGGCCGAAGAAGTCGACCGTCTTGGCGACAACATTGTGCTGATTCTTCGCACCGTCAAGGACATGACCCAACCCGAGATCATGACCTTCCTGCGCGACACGGTTGAAGCCGTCGAAAAGGATGCGGACACGCCGGTCGATATCGGCTACGGCGCGCTGCTGGGCCAACTGCGCGATCCAAAGACCCGGCGCGGATTGGCCATGGCCATGCGGGCCCTGGGCAAGATCGGGGCATCCCCGGCGACCAAATAGCGAACTGGCGCCGCCCGGCGGCGCGAACAAAAAAGGAGACAACCCCCAAAAATGGCTACACGACAAATCGCAGGAAAGACCGTTACCGTCAACGATGAAGGCTTTATGACGATCCCGGCCGAGTGGACGAAGGAGATCGCGGTCGAAATCGCAAAGGAAGAGGGTTTGCCCGAACTCACCCCCAATCACTGGAAGATCATCGAGTTCAGCCGCCAGGACGCGGGCGCGGCCGGCAAGTCGCCGACCTTGCGCCGGATCACGGTCGGCGCCAATGTCACCACCAAGGACCTCTTCGCCCTGTTCCCCAAAGGGCCGGCCAAAAAGGTCGCCCGCATCGCCGGACTGGGCAAGCCCGAGGGATGCGTCTAGCTCAAAGACCAGCAACACCACCATCGCCGGGGGCGATAGGCGCCAAAACGGGCCTGTCGCCTCCGAAAATGGTTCTGTTTGGAGACCAAAATCATGACAACGACAACGGAAACACGCAAAGTCGCCTTTATCTGCTCGAAGGGAAACCTGGATATGGCTTATCCCGCCCTGGTCATGGGCTGGGCGGCCCTCGGAAACGGCATTGATGTGACCATTTTCTTCACCTTCTGGGGAATGGACATGATCACCAAGCTGCGCCAGGACCACCTTGAGATTGCGGCGGTCGGCAACACCAGCATGAAGATGTCGATGATGGGCGTCAACACCGGCAACCTGGGCATCCCGCAGTGGATGGGCGGCCTGCCTGGCATGACCGCCGTGGCCACTTCGTTGATGAAGAGCAAGATGGCCAAGATTCATGTCCCGCCGGTCAGCGAGTACCTGCAGATGCTGGTCGATGGCGGGGCCAAGTTGTATGCGTGCAAGATGTCGGTTGACATGATGGGCCTGAAGAAGGAGGACTTTGTCGAGGGCGTCATCGACATCGTCACGGCTTCGGACTTCATGGACATGACGGACGGCGCGCAGATCATCTTCATCTAGGTATCGTTCCGAGAATGAGTGGCGAGATCACCCCTCCCCGCGCGAAGCGCGGGGAGGGGTGATCTCGCTTCGTGTTTTCAGCCCGGCTTGTCGGGTATCTATTTTTTCTGTAGGCCGGGCGCATCGTGAGCGGAAACACGCGCGCCGAAAATCACTTGACACAAAACGTTTTGGGCTGATAATTCCCCTTGGGTTCGCTGCCATGCACGGCATATTGTCTACAGGCGATCCGAGGTCTTGCATTTGTGTCCGCCGCGTCTATTTTCACCGGCGGTTGAGTGCGCCATTGTCTGGACTGGCCGCGTTTGATTCACAGCAGCCCAACCGGAGGATGTGATGAAATCCGTTTCGCGTATCTTGCTTGTTGCGCTCCTCATGATTGGTTTGGGCGGTTTGCTCGCCTGGTCTGTCCAAACGGATGGCGGACAGATCAAGATCAAGGACATCCGATTCGTGGGCACGAATGGCACGGTGATGAGCGCTCTGCTCTACGTCCCGAAAAATGCCACGGCGAAGACACCCGCGCCCGGCGTGCTGGCCGTGCACGGGTATATCAATACCCGCGAGACCCAGGACGGTTTCGCCATCGAGTTTGCCCGGCGCGGCTACGTTGTGCTGGCGATGGACCAGACCGGCCACGGCTACTCTGATCCACCGGCCTTTGCCAACGGTTTCGGCGGCCCGGACGGGCTGAAATACCTGCGCTCGCTGGACATGGTCGACAAGAACAATATCGGCCTCGAGGGCCACTCGATGGGTGGCTGGACGATTGGCATCGCGGCGCAACTCGCGCCCAACGACTACAAGGCAATGGTCATGGAGGGTTCGTCGACCGGCACCTTTGGCGTCGTGACGGGCACAGCGACTTTTCCGCGCAACCTGGCCGTGGTTTATTCCAAGTTTGACGAGTTCGCGCAGACGATGTGGCTGGCGCCACTCGCCTCAAACGTGGCCAAGGGCGCGAAGATGAAGCTGCTGTTCAACACGACCGAAGATGTCAAAGTCGGCCAGGTCTACGGCAACATCGCCGACGGAACAGGCCGCGTGCTCTATCAGCCCCCGGTCACCCATCCTGGCGATCACATCTCGAACGAGGCGATCGGCCATGCCCTCGACTGGTTCGGGCAAACCCTCCAGGGCGGGACGCCCCGGCCTTCCTCCGACCAGGTCTGGCTGTGGAAGGAGATCGGCAACCTGATTGCTGCCATTGGCATGATCCTGCTGCTGTATCCCGCTGGCGCCATGCTCCTGAAGCTGCCGGTTTTCGCCGAACTCAAGCAAAACGCCGCCCCCGGCAAACCCGCCACCGGTCCGCTATGGTGGATCGTGGCCCTGATCTTCGTGGCGCTTCCGGCCTCGACCCTATTCACCTTCAAGCAACTCCCGACTACGTGGGGTTGGGTGGCGACGGCGCTGTTCCCGCAGAACATCACCACCGCCGTTGTGACCTGGACGACCTTGCTCGGTCTGATCTTTGTGATCCTGTTCCTGCTCTGGCACTTCCTGCTCAACAAGAAGACCGGCGCAACGGCCGAGAACTACGGCCTGACCTGGGGCGGAAAACTGAGCTTGCGCCTGATCGGCAAGTCGGCCCTGTTCGCTTTCCTGACCCTGCTGGCGGGCTATGTCAGCCTGCTCTTGACGGACGCGCTGTTCAAGACCGACTATCGGTTCTGGGTCTTTGCGATCAAGCCGATGAGCCCGCTGCAGTTCCAGATGGCGATACCGTACTTCGTGCTCTTCGCCGCCTACTTCATCGTGGCGTCGACCTTTGTCAATGGCATCCTGCGCCGGGAGAAGCTGAGCTTCATTCAGGAGCTGGGCATCGCGCTGGTGCTGAACGTGCTGGGCTATGTCGTGCTGCTGCTGACCCAGTATGTGCCGTTGTTTGCTGGCGGTCCGCCCGCAAACCCGAACGAGGCCCTGTGGACGATCATCGCCTATCAGTTCGTGCCGATCATGTCGATCGTCGCGCTGGTGACGACCGTCGCCAACCGGATCACGGGCCGGATCTGGGTGGGCGCCTTCATCGTCTCGATGCTGATTGCGTGGATTGTCGTGGCGAGCCAGGCCACCCATTTCGCGTTCTAGTCACCGGGGTAGAGAACACCCGGGAGATCAGAATCCCCGCGCCATGCGCGGGGATTCTGATTTCCCCGCGCAGCCCGAGCCAGGGATGAGTCTGAGAGGCGGGCGCGGCCGCTAGCGCCCATTTCGGGCCTTGATTCGTTCAAAGGCGCCGTCGACCGCGGTGCTTGGGTCTGCCGCCTGGTCCATGACCGCATCGAAGGCCGGACAGAACTCCGACCAGTACGCGCCAAGCTCCAGGTTCTGCGGCCGGCGTTGTGCGGTCGCGGCCGCGTCCATGAAACCCCTGATGGCGGCGTCGGTCACATTGACATCGGTCCGGACCGGCACCCAGCCGGCTGCGTCCATGAAGTGGGTCTGGTATTCGCCGCTCGCGAGGACAAGCGCCAGGTCGACGGCTGCCTTTGGGTTGGCGCTGTGCGCGCCGAGGTAGAACACACGGAAGTTCAGAAACGGTGACGTCGCATTCTGGGCTGTGGGAAGCGGTGCGACCGCCAGTTTCGGGCCGAGGGCCTCTCGGAAGTCCGGGATGGCCCATGTGCCGTTGACATACAGATCGATGTCGCCAGCCCGAAAAGCCGGGTCGTATCGCTCGGGATGGTCGCTGAAAAACGACGGGCCGGCCGTTGCCTTCAAGCTGCGCAAGTAGGCCAATGCCCGCGTAACCCCATCTCGCTTGTCGGAAGTTGAGCCGTCGGCGTTGAATATCGCGCCGTCGAAGGCGCTGAAGAATCCATACGCCATGTAGCAATTCTGAACGAAGGCAATTCGCG
>JAGOCU010000121.1 GCA_017998555.1 Thermoflexales bacterium | reverse complement strand
TCGCCCGGTTGCGCAACCTGGGCGAGGAAGACCTGGCGCGCGCCAGCGCGTATATCGACTATCTTGTCTGGCAGCGCCGGCATACGCAAGATGCCTCGGCGGAGGCGGACCCGCGCGTGTGGCGGGCCGATCTGATTGATCTTTTTCCGAGCGCAAGCGTCACCGCGAGCGCGCCTGACACATCCGGTCTCGACGCCCACCTGGGGTTGGCGATGGCTGGCGGGGTCGAACGCGCCGCGTTGTTTGCGCATCCGCCCGTGCGGGGCGAATGCGTTGTTGCCCTGCGTCTGGCCGTTCCCGCGCACGCCGGAAACCTGCGCCTGCGCTTTGGATATGGCATCCGCGACGGCGCCGGCATCGCCGATGACAATCTGGTCGCGTTCCGGGTCCGGGTCAATGGCTATCGGGTGTGGTCGGCCCACACCAATGCCCGGCGCTGGGAGGAGGCCGATATCGCCTTGCCGGCTGAGGCTGGCAGCGTGGCGGCGATCGAATTCCGCACCGAAGCCCTTGGCGACCATCGTTATACCTGGGCGGCCTGGGCCCAACCCCGCGTCATTGGCGCGCCCGCTGTCTGAGGCCGCGCACGTTCTGGAGCAATCTATATGACCAACACATCCCTCACGACCATGAGCCAGGTCACCTTCAAGATCGACCAGTTGCGCACGCGCATGCAGTCGGCCCAAAAATCCGCCCTGCTGGGTGGCACGCGCGAGAAGGCCGGCGATCTCGATCGCTCGACCAATACCATGCTGAAACTGGCCGCCGAACTGCGCGAACGCGGCTACGCCTGGGAAAAGGATCTCGAGGGCAAGTGCATCGATGCGCGTGAAAACTGGGCGGCTGTTCGCCCGCAGGCGATGAGCGCGATCGAGCGCGAGACGGAGGCGCTGCGCGCCCGAACCTCGGATGCCGATTGGCGTTTCAACAATGCCATCGTCCAGGCGACCAACCTGGACACCGCCGCGCAGGCGCTGGCCGAGGCCGAACAAGCGGTAGCCGGGCTCGAAACCGCGGCCAAGGCCGCCGACGACGCCATTGACGGCATGTTCGAGAAGCTGAAGGCCGACGTGTCGGCCCTCGAACGCAAGATGAAGGCGACGCTCGAGCAGCTCGATCTCGCCGCCAAGTCGAAGATCGCCTGGCTGGCCGGGGAGTCGCTCGTGCGGGTGGTCAAGGCGAAGTGGGATCGGGACGGGAAGGACGATCCAAGCGGTCATCTGTTTCTGTCGGATCGCCGGCTGGCCTTCGAGCGCAACGAGGAAGTGGCCACAAAGAAGACGCTTTTCATCGTCACCGAAAAGAAGCGGATTCAGGACGTGCTGCTCGACGAACCATTTGAGCGCGTGCTCGACCTTGAGCCCAGCAAGCGCGGGGTGCTCGGCCACGAGGACCATCTGGACGCCCGTTATGGCCCGGGGGCGCGCTTTGCGACGGCCCATTTCCACATCGACGGGCAGGACTGCAAGGATTGGCAGCTCACGCTGCGGCGTATGAAAGCGGGCGAGTTGGAAGCCTCCCGGGCTGTGCCGGTCTCGGAGGCCGAGAAGGCCCGAATCGCCAATGCGCCGACCAAATGCCCGGTCTGCGCCGCGCCCTTCGATGCGCCCATCCTGCGCGGACAGAACAGCATCAAGTGCGCGTATTGCGGCACCGCGACGTCAATCTGAATCTCTGAAGCGATATCCGCGGCGAAGCCACGGGCATATCGCTTCCGAAGAACATCACCGTTACCGGAGCAGCCTCCCACGGCCATTATGGGAGATAATTGGTGTTATCCATGATCACCGTCATCACCGACTCCACCTGCGACCTGGCGCCCGAAATCGTGGCTGAATACGGCATCATCGTTGTGCCCATGTTGATCGAAATCGACGGCACCACCTACGAGGATGGCGTCACAATCACCCGAGACAAGTTCTACGCGGGATTGGCAACCTACAGGGACGTTCCCAAGACCGCCGCATGCTCGCCGGGCGCGCTTGCCGAGGCGTATCGGGCCGCCCGCGCCGCGGGCGCCACGGGGATCATTTCGGTTCACATTTCCCGCCACTCCAGCGGCGTGTGCGCGGCCGCCGATATCGCCGCCGCCGACCTGAAGTCCGAGGGGCTTGACGTGCGGGTAATCGATTCGGGAGTCATGACCATTGCGCTGGGCATGCAGGCGGTGGAAGCCGTGAAAATGGCCCGAGCCGGACACACCCTCGACGAGATCGTGGCCGCGCTCGAAGCGCGCCGGCATGGCAGCCGGATCATCGTCCTGGTGGACACCTTGAAGTTCCTGCGCAAGGGCGGACGGGTCAGCGCCTTTTCAGCCGGAATCGGTGAACTCCTGAATATCAAGCCGCTGCTCGAAATGCGCGAGGGCGTGATCTCGGGCATCGACAAGATCCGAACGCGCAAGCGCGGCATCGATCGGGTCGTCGAGGAAATCAAGGCATGGGTGGGCGACAAGAAAATCGTCCAACTGTCTATCGTCTACACCGGCGGCGAGCAATCTGAGGATCTGGCGGCGCTCAAGACGCGGATTGAAGCGCTTGGCCCGGTCGAGCCCGCGGCGCCGATTTTGGCCACGCCGATCATTGCCGCGCACGTCGGTCCGATGGGTCTTTCGGTTATCGCGGTCACCGGCTGATGGCTAACGTCGCCTCTGACAAGCTGCTGAAGATCCTGCGGCTCGAAGCCCAATTGGGTTGCCAGGACAAAGCGGTGACCCGCGGCCTCGCCTCATTTGCCGCCGCCTGGCTGGCGGATGCGAGCCGCAACGGCATTGACAACGAATTTGCCGAAGCCGTCGCCGGCGAGATGCGCGCCTATAGCGCGATGCCGGATGCCGAGACCCGCCGGCCCGCGATCCAGGCCTTGATACAGCGGCTGCAGGGCCAGCCTGCGGCCAGACCGGCCGACGCGCCGCCCCGGCGCGAGGCGCCACCCCAGCGCACCGAACGTGTGCCCATTGAGAATGGGGAGCCCGTTGCCCAACCTCGGCGCGAGCCCGAGCCGGTCGCCGCGCAAGCAACCCCGATCGCCTTACCCGACGAGGGTCGGCGCGCAGAACGACCTGCGCCGGTCCCCGCGCGGCGTCAGCCGGAACCCGCGCGATCAGCGCCGCGGGTGGCGCCCGCCCGCGACAGTCAACGACCGTCGGAGTCGGGGCTGGGACTAGACGCCCCAGTCAGCCGCATCAGCGGGATCGGCCCCACCACCGGAGAGCGGCTCGAGAAACTCGGCGTGCGCACGATCCGCGATTTGCTGTATTTCTTCCCCCAGCGATACGACGACTACAGCGCGCTCAAGACCATCAACCAGCTCGAGCTGGGCGAGCAGGTCACCGTGCTGGCCCGGGTCACATCGGCCCGCAAACAGGTCACCCGCTCGAGCCTGCGCATCGTCAAGGTCATCATCGAGGACGCCTCGGGGATGATGGAGTGCACCTTTTTCAGCACCGAGCGCTTCGTCGACACGATGATGCGCAACTTCGAGCCCGGGCGTGAAATCGTGATCTCGGGCAAAGTGACCGAGTATCTCGGCCGGCTCGTCTTCCAGAATCCCACGTATGAGCCCGCCGAGCGCGAATGGATCACCGGCGGCAGCATCGTCCCGGTCTACCGCCTCACCGAAGGGCTGCAGCCGTTGATGCTGCGCCGGGTGATGAAGCGGATGGCCGATTACTGGCCGACCCGGGTGCCTGACTTTCTGCCGGAGTCGGTGCGCCGCTCGCTCGGATTGATGCCGCTGGGCGAAGCCTTGCATGACATGCACTGGCCGCGCGATTTGCGCGCCCAGCAGTACGCCCGCCGGCGCCTGGCCTTCGACGAGCTTTTCGTCATGCAGGTCGCGATTCAACGCCAGCGGGCCTTGTGGCGCGCCACGCCGGCCACGCCCCTGCTTGTGGGCGAACCCACCCTCGACCGGCTCGCCGCGGCGTTGCCCTACACATTGACGTTTGCGCAGAAGCGCGCGATCCAGGAGATCTTCAAAGACCTGCGCCAGCCCTTTGCCATGCACCGGCTGCTGCAGGGGGATGTCGGCAGCGGCAAGACCGTCGTGGCCGCCCTGGCCATGGCGCTGGTGACGAGCGTAGGCGGCCAGGCCGCCCTGATGGCGCCTACCGAAATCCTGGCCGAGCAGCACTACAACAACCTGCGCAAACTGTTCGAAGCGATGGCGGCCCGCAAGGCCGCGCCCGCCCTCAACGTGCGCCTGCTCACGGGCAAACTCAAGGCCAGCGAGAAACAAGCCATCTACGCCCAGCTCGCGGACGGCAGCTGTCAGGTGGTCATTGGCACGCATGCCCTGATCCAGGAAGGGGTGCGCTTCAAGGACCTCGCCCTGGTCGTCGTTGACGAACAGCATCGTTTCGGGGTGGAACAGCGCAAGGCCCTGCGCGAAAAAGGCGCGGCCAGTGGACCGGCCAACCCGCACACGCTCGTCATGACGGCAACCCCCATCCCGCGCACCCTGGCGCTGACGATGTGGGGCGACCTCGACAACACCGTGCTGGATGAGATGCCGCCGGGACGGCAGCCCATCACCACCCACTGGTTCAGCCCGGTCGAGCGCGAGCGGGCGTATGCCTTCATCGCCGCCCAGGTCGGCGAAGGTCGGCAAGCCTTTGTGATCTGCCCGCTGGTCGAGGAGTCGGACAAGGTCGAGGCCAAATCGGCCGTTGAAGAACACGCCCGGCTGCAGAAGGACGTGTTTCCAAAACTGAAACTGGGGTTGCTGCATGGCCGGATGAAGCCGGCCGAGAAGGAAGCGGTGATGGCCGCCTTTGCCGCCCGTGAATACGATGTGCTTGTTTCCACGTCGGTCGTCGAAGTCGGCATCGATGTCGCCAACGCCACGGTCATGCTGATCGAAGGCGCCAACCGGTTTGGGCTGAGCCAGCTCCACCAGTTCCGCGGACGGGTTGGGCGCGGGGCGCATGCCTCGTACTGTCTGCTCCTGGCCGATTCGAGCAGCGCCACGACCGATGAACGCCTGCAGGCGATCGTCGACACCCAGGACGGCTTCAAGCTGGCCGAGAAGGACCTGGAACTGCGCGGTATGGGCGAGTTCTTCGGCAAACGGCAGAGTGGAGAACCTGAGTTCCAACTCGTGACCGCCGCCGATCGCGATCTCCTTGCCCGCGCCAAGGAGCAGGCGGAGAAACTAACCGGAGCTGACCCCGAACTCGACCAGCCAGAGCACGAGCTGCTGCGCGAGAAGGTCGTCGATTTCTGGGCCCGCCGCGAATCGCACGGCGACGCGTCCTAGAAGGCGTCCTGAAACAACGGGCGCGATCAACTCTCCCGCGCTTCGCACCGGGAGGGTGATCGGGCCGAGGCTGTTCAGGATGGCTTTTGGTCTACAATCGCAGCCTTATGCGGCGCGCGCTCTATCCCGGCACCTTTGACCCGATCCATCACGGCCACCTGGACATCGCCCAACGGGCGTTGCGGCTGTTTGACGAGCTTGTCATCGGCATCTATGACCGGCCGAACAAATCGTTGCTTTTCAACGTCGACGAGCGGGTGGCCCTGGCGCATACCGCCGTGACCGATCTTGAAGGCGGTGAACGCGCCCGGGTGACCGTCTACCACGGCCTGACCGTGGATTTCGCCAGGAAGTCAGGCGCCAAGACGATCGTGCGCGGGCTGCGCAACAGCGTCGATTTTGATTTCGAGTGGCAGATGGCCCAAACCAATCACTGGATGGCCAAGGACATCGAAATTCTGTGCCTGTTCGCCAATGCGCCCTACAACTTCGTGAGCGCCACCCTGGTTCGTGAGGTGTTTACGTTGGGCGGCGATGTGCGCGATCTGGTGCCCATCCACGTGTCGGACGCCCTGGCCCGCAAGCGCGCGCATCCACCAGGTGTGTAGAAGACGTCCACGGCGAAGCCGTGGGCGTTCATTCTGACCGTAGCGCTGTTATCGGACGACGATCACCGCGACCGTCTGATTGCCGGCCGGGTCTCGAGCGACGGCTGTCAGGACGCCGCCGGAAGGGCTGGCGACCTCGCCCGCAAACGCGCCGTCGGACGCAACGGTCAGAACTGCCCCATTGACAATCACGACCGCGCCGGGCTCGGTCTTGCCGGAGAAACCGATCGTGCCGGCCGCCCCGTCGCGCTGCGCGAACGCAAGCGGCGGCGCAACGCTGTCAACCGTGAAGGCCAGGTCGCTCGAACGCGAGCGCCCATCGTCCGAGTGAACCGTCAGGCGCAACTGGACGGCGCCTTCGGCGACCGTCAACGGCACGGTGAAGCGCCCGTCGCCGGCCACCCGGGTCTGAACGGGCACGGACCCACCCGCGATTTCCAGTTGACCGCCGGCAAAGGCAACGCCGGTCACCGTCAGGCTCGCGCTGGTGGACAGCCCGTGCGGCGCCACATCGTCGCCGGCCATCGTCTGAATCCGCGCCCGCGGCTCCTGCAGTTGCACTTCGAGCCTGGTCACGTTGTTGGGCACGACCAACTCCTCGCGGGCGCGGACGTCCGCGCTCAGCAAATCCCCCGAACGGGTGCGCACCCCGGCCTGCACCAGACCCTGATCGGTTGCGAGGAAGTCCTCATCCGCGCCGGTCCGAGCTCGGAACACCGTGCCGAGGTCGCGATAGGCGCCGCGCCGGGTGATCAGGCTGAATTTCGATCCGTCATCGCCGGCCAGGGCGCTTGCGCCAATGGACGTTTCCACCTCGCCCCGGTGTAGTTCGATGCCCGGTCGATTGACCAGCAAGGCCAGCTCCGAGCCCGGTTGCGCCACGGCGACGGTCCCATCCGCGAACGTGATCGTGACCGGTTGAAGCGCCACGATGACGTCCCCGCCCCCCAGGGCCGTCTCGCCTCCTGACACGATCGAGGTGTTTTGCCAGCTCA
>JAGOCU010000120.1 GCA_017998555.1 Thermoflexales bacterium | reverse complement strand
GGGAAGGGCCCCGGGCTGATGGCGTTGACCCGGATGCCGGCCTCGGCCCAATACACCGCCAGGTGGCGGGTGAGATGCACCACCGCGCCCTTCAGCGCATGGTAGTTGGGCGGGCTGTGCACGGGCAGGTCGTCATAAACGTGCGGGTAGCTCGCCACCACGCCATACATGCTGGCGATGTTGACGATCGCGCCGGCCGATTTGCGGGCCTTGAGGTGATCGGCGACTTCGCGGGCCAGCAGAAAGTACGACGTCACACCGCTGTGATACGAAGCGTCAAAGTCCGAGGCCTTGGCCGTGTCGATCTTCGGGGCGGGGCCGCCGTAGCCGTTGTTAACCAGGGCGTCGATGCGGCCGGTCCGGCCGACGAGATCTGCGATGAAAGGGGCGATCGTCTCGCTCTGATCCGGGTTGAAGGCCAGCCCGAGATGCTTTTGGCCAGCCGGGGTCGGCAGGGCGGCGGCCACGGCGGCGGCCTTGTCCGCCTCGCGGCTGGTCGCCACCACGGTCGCGCCGGCCTCGGCCAGCGCCCGGCTCATGGCCGAGCCTAACCAGCCGCTCGATCCCGTGATCAAGGCGACCCGGCCAGTCAGATCCAAGAGCTGCGTAACGGGACGTTCAGCGGGTGAGTTTGTCATGGGTGCGGGAGAGTATACAAAGCGCGCCTCAAACCCGGAAACGCCCTGTTTCCCGCTGCGAGACCTTTATGCCTGAAGAGAAACCCCCTGCGTCGCAGGGGGTTTCTCTTCAGGCTATAATTCAAGCCCTAAAGCAAAGACCGGGACGGGCGCGATCCAATCGCCCTCCTAGCGACGCCGCGGACAAGGTGAAAGTGCGGCGATGCGCGAGGATCGAGTCCACCGCCCGGGAGCGCGCCGCAACGGCATTCGCCTGAACGACGCCGGGTCTCGCCCGTTAACGCGATACCGTCAAGAACGCATCCGCTAACGCGGGTTGCGTTGAATTTGGGTGGAACCGCGCGAGCCTCTCGCCCCAAGGTTGGGGTGGGAGGTTTTTTCGTTTTCATGAGCATCGCCGATATCCTGATCGCGCTCCTGGTCATCGCGGTCTGGGGCCTGAATTTTGTGGCCCTCCGGTTGGGCCTGAATGGCGTGCCGCCAATGCTGTTGGTGGCCGTCCGGTTCACCCTGTCTGCAGTCCCGGCGGTGTTCTTGATCCGCCGACCGGCCGTGCCCTGGCGCCATCTTGTCGCCTATGGCCTCACAATGGGCGTGATCCAGTTCAGCCTGCTCTACGGCGCCTTGTCCATCGGCATGCCGGCCGGTCTGTCGTCGATCGCGATGCAGGTCCAGGCCTTCTTCACGCTTGGATTCGCGGCCGTCTTTCTCAAAGAACGGATCCAGGCGCGTCAGGTGGTCGGGATGGCGATTGCGGGTCTTGGGTTGCTGTTGATCGCGCTGAGCTTTGACCAACAGGTGGGGCCGTTGCCGCTGGTGATGGTGGTCGGCGCCGCGGCCGGATGGGGATTGTCGAATGTGATTGCCCGCCAGGCCGGCCGGGTCGACATGCTGGCTTTTGTCGTCTGGACCAGCCTGATCCCGCCCATCCCGATGCTGATTCTGTCGCTGCTGATCGAAGGGCCGGCCCGGATCGAGGTTGCCCTCACCCATCTGAATGGCGTGTCGATTCTGGCCGTGCTCTATACCGCCTATCTGTCGACAGTCCTGTGTTACGCGCTGTGGAATCGGCTGATCTCGCGGAATGGGGCAGGGCAGGTCGCGCCGTTCAGCCTGCTCGTCCCGTTCTTCGGCCTGTCCAGCACCGCCTTGTTGCTTGGCGAGACTATGACGCCGGCGACCCTCGTCGCCGGCGGACTGGTCCTGATCGGATTGGCGATCACGGTGTTTGGATTGCCACGGTTCGGGGCCCGCCAGCGCGGAGCCACGAACCCCATTGATATCCGGGAGCGATATGCCCCGGCGAAGCCGGGGCATATCGCTCCCAAGAAATCGGATTCATAAGCGCCCCAGAGGGGGCTTCAGAAAAGGAGGCTCAACATGAGCAACGTAGAAAAGATGTACGGCAAGAACAAGAATATTCCCGAGTCGCTCTATAAAGTGCGGCACTCGCTCGCCCACGTCATGGCCGAGGCCGTGCTGGACTTCTTCCCCGAGGCCAAGCCGACGATCGGGCCGCCGATCGACACGGGCTTCTACTACGACTTCGCGGTCGAGAAGCCCTTTACGCCCGAGGACCTCGAGAAGATTCAGGCCCGGATGAAAGAGGTTCTGGCCAAAAACGTCGGCTTCGCCCGGCGCGAGGTGAGCGAGGCCGAAGCGCGCGCGTTGTTCAAGGACAACCCGTTCAAGCTCGAGCTCATCGACGGGCTCACCCGCGGCGAGGACGACATGGGCGAGAAGGCCGATGACGCCCTGCCGGCGATCACGGTCTATACCCAGGACACGTTCACGGACCTGTGCCGCGGCCCGCACGTCGGCAGCACGCGCGAGATCAACCGGGAGGCCTTTGCCCTCTCCGCCTCCTCGGCCGCGTACTGGCGCGGGAACGAGAAGAACCCGGTCCTCCAGCGCATCTACGGCCTGGCCTTCGCCACGCCCCAGGAGCTGGCCGATCACCAGAAGATGGTCGAGGAGGCCAAGCGCCGCGATCACCGCAAGCTCGGGGCCGAGCTCGAGATCTTCATGTTTGACGACGAAGTGGGTCCCGGTCTGCCGCTGTGGCTGCCCAACGGCGCGGTCATGATCGAGCAGGTTGAGACGCTGGCCAAGAAGATGGAACTCGAGGCCGGCTACGAGCGCGTCCGCTCGCCGCATTTGGCGAAGGAGGATCTCTTCCTCCACAGCGGCCATCTGCCGTACTACGCCGAGGGCATGTTCCCGCCGATGGTGCTCGAGGACGGGGCCAAGTACTACATGAAGCCGATGAACTGCCCGTTTCATCACAAGCTCTACGCCAACAAACCGCGCAGCTATCGCGACCTGCCGGTGCGCTTCGCCGAATACGGCACGTGCTACCGCTTCGAGCAGAGCGGCGAGCTGTTTGGCCTCATGCGTGTGCGCAGCATGCAGATGAACGACGCCCACATCTACTGCACCGAGGAGCAGTTCGAGCAGGAGTTCATGAACGTCATCCAGCTCTATCTGAAGTACTTCCAGATCTTCGGAATCGACAAGTACGTGATGCGCCTGAGCAAGCACGCCAAGGAAGGCCTGGGCAAGAAGTATGTCGATAACGAGCCGATGTGGATCAAGACCGAGGACATGGTCCGCCGGGCGATGGTCAACGGCAATGTGCCCTTCTTTGAGGCCGAGAACGAGGCCGCCTTCTACGGGCCGAAGATTGATGTGCAGGTCTACAGCGCGATCGGCAAGGAATTCTCGCTGGCCACGAACCAGGTCGATTTCGCCGTGCCGCCGCGCTTCAACCTGACGTATGTCGATCGCGATGGTCAGGAGAAGACACCGTTGTGCCTGCACCGCGCGCCGCTTGGCACGCACGAGCGCTTTGTCGGCTTCCTGATCGAGCACTACGCCGGCGTGTTCCCGGTCTGGCTGGCCCCGACCCAGGCGATGATCATCCCGATCGCGGACCGGCATGTCGAATACGCCCGCCAGGTCGAGAAGCGCCTCACAGCGGAAGGCATGCGGGTCAAGGTCGACGACGGCACGGAGCGGATGCAGAACAAGATCCGCAAGGCCCAGGGGATGAAGATCCCCTACATGCTCGTGGTGGGTGACAAGGAGCGCGAGGCCGACGCGGTCTCGCTCCGCCTGCGCACGGGCGAGGATCTCAAGGCGGTCGGCGTGGGCGCCTTCATCGCCCGGGCCAAGGGCGTCATCGACGCTTACGCGCCGGGGCTCTAGCGCGTCGCAAACCACTTTTGGAAGCGATGTCCCCCGGCGAAGCCGGGGGACATCGCTTCCAGCAAAAGGTTTTGATAGTCGCATGCTGACCCGCAAGACACAGTTCGCGGAAGGCTTCCGCGCGCAGTTGCCCAACGCCCCCGGCGTTTTCCCTTTCGGAATGATCGCCGGGGCGTTGACCGCATCGGTGATGAACAGCGCCCTGATCTCGGTGCTGATGACCAGCGTCGTGTTTGCCGGGCGGGCTCAGATGGTGGCGATGCAGCTCGAGACCGATGGCGCGCCGCTCCTCGTGATCCTGATGGCCGTGTTGGTGGTGAATCTGCGCCACTTGATGTACGGCGCGGCGCTGGCCGATCACTTCAAGCACCTGTCCTGGAAGTGGAAGATCCTGCTCGCCTTGCTGCTGACCGATCTGGGCTATGCCGTATCAGTCAAGCGGCTCTCCGATCAGGCCGACACAGAGGATGCGCCCACCCGGCATTGGTACTTCGTGGGCGCGTCGGTGCTGAACTGGGGCGTCTGGTCGATCGGCGGCATTCTGGGCGCCTTCATTGGCGGCCAGATCCCGGCCAGCCTGCAGCTTGACTTTATCCCAACCCTCTCGTTTGTCCTGGCCCTCGTCATCAATGTGCGCGATCGAGCCTCGCTGGCCGCCGCGGCGGGGGCCGGCATCTTCGCAGTCGCGTTTGCCGGTCTGCCCTGGTCGATGGGACTCTTTGTGGGCGCCATGACCGGTCTGGCTGCTGGCATGCTGGTGGAATCGCGCAGGCGGCCGGCATGAGGGAGATCGCGCTGCTTCTCGGCATGCTGGCCGTGACGTTCTTTACTCGCTTTACGATGATCGCCCTGTTGGGCAAGGTCGACCTGCCGCTGTGGGCGCAGCGCGCCTTTCGGCTGGTGCTGCCCGCCGTCATGATGGCGATCGTGCTTCCGGCGGTGCTGATCAAGGGCGGTTTGCTCGTCACCACGCCACTCAACCCGCGGCTGATCAGCGTGCTTGTCGCCGGCGTTGTGGCCTGGCGCAGCAAAAACATGGTCTACACCCTCCTGGCCGGGATGGCGGTGCTGTGGGCGTTCACCCTGCTCGGCATCGGCTGATGGCATCCCGGTGATGTGTTCTTGGGACGCGATATCCCCTGCGAAGCAAGGGATATCGCGTCCCAAGAAACCACCGTGGTGGCCGCCGCTTAGGCTATAGTCCAACGCATGTCGGCCCGTTGGTCTCGCTTGTCGCCGCGCCTGAAGGACGCCCTGGCGATTGTCGCCCTCACCGTGGTGTGGGGTTTCTTTTTCTGGCGACTGCTCACCCCAAACGCCGCCGACCAGCTTCAATTTCGCCAGGGCGATCTGACCGAGCAGTTTCTCGCGGTGCGCCAGCGCGCCTATGCCCAGATTTCCGACGGCCACTATCCCGTCTATGAGCCCTGCGTCTACAGCGGCTATCCCGTGCAAGCCGACCCTCAAACGCAGTTAGCCTATCTGCCGCAGTTGGGCATGTTTGCGTTGGGGCGCGCGCTCGGCTGGCCGAGCTATCCCCTGGCCGCGCTGGAAGGAGAAATCCTGGCCCATGCCTGGTGGGCGGCAGTCGGCATGTTCATGCTGTTGAGAGCGCTGAACCTGCGCCGGCGGGCGAGCCTGTTTGGCGCGCTGGTCTTTGGATTTGGCGGGTTCATGACCGGCTACGTCTTGCTGCAGATTGCGCTGCAGTTCACCGCGGCCTGGGCGCCCTGGACGCTATGGGCGTTGCGGCGCCTTGTGCGCAGCCCGCGTCTCTCGCCCGGTTCCGTGGCGCTCGCCGCCGGCGCAGCCGCGATGAGCTTTCTGGGCGGCAACGCGCAGCTCTTCCTGTACGCGGCGTATGTGTCGATCTTTGCGTTCGTCGCGTGGTCGCGCGAGGCGGGCTTGTCCTGGCGCGAGCTGGCCATCCGGGGTGGCGTGACTGGATTGGCCAGCCTGGGCTTGATCGCGCCGGGCCTCATTCCCGCGGCGCTGTTTGCGGCCAGCAGCACGCGCGCGGCGGTGTCGTATGACTTTCTGAGCGGCGGCTTCCCCCTCAGCGATATCGTCTCGCTCGTGTTGCCCAGGGTGACGGCGGTATGGTGGCCGTTGCATGTGGGCGCGCTGGCGCTGGTGGCGGTGGCCACGGCGTTGCGCTGGCGCTGGCGCGACGCGCGGCTGTGGATCATCATCGCGGCGGGCGCGCTGTTGCTCAGTTTTGGCGACCATGCGGTCGGTTTCGAGATGACCTATCTCACCGTCCCGGGTTATGGGCAGTTCCGGCAGCAGGAACGCCACGCGTTTGTGATCGCGCTGGCGTTGTCGATCGTCGCCGCCCTGGGCGTGGATGCGCTTCTGGCCGATCTGCCGCTGCGCGGGCGGGCCTGGCTGAAGGGCGCTTCGCGGACCGTCTTTGCGCTGGCGTTGGTCGCTGGCGCGGTCAGCGTTGCCGCAGCGGTCCTGGTTCGGCTGGCGCCGGCAAATCCGGCCGCGACGCCCATGCTCGAATCGATCGCGCTGTTGACGCTCAGCCTGCTGGCGGCGGCTGCGCTGTGGCGCTGGCGCGCGACGGCGGTCGCGGCTCCCGTGCTTTTTGCGGGGGTGCTGCTGTTTGCGCTCGTGGTCGAACTCGGCACAGCAAACCGCAACAATCCCGAGACGGTCCAGAGGCCCGCTCCCGCCCTCGAGGCGATTCCTTTCCTGCAGCCTGCGCTGGGTCCGGGCGCCCCCTACGACGCGCGCCAGGTCCGAATCAACAACCATTACGGTCTGCCGCTGAACGGCGCGTGCGTCAACGGCCTGTCTGAGATCGCAGGCGGATCGCCGATCGTCGACCGCGCCTATGCCGAGTTCCTGAAACGGGTGCCCGAGGATGTCGCGGCCAGACTGTTGAATGTGCGTTATGCGGTCACCTGGCGCGGCGGGATGACGACCGAGCAGGGCGCGCAGATTCCGGCCCGGCTCCTGTCGACGGGCAAGTTCCAGGGCAATGATGCGCGTCTCTTCGCGCTGGATTGGG
>JAGOCU010000119.1:5545-6883 GCA_017998555.1 Thermoflexales bacterium | reverse complement strand
CCGCCCGAGAACTTCGAGAACTTGTTCCACTGCCCGACCTTGTCCAGAAACGGCATGCGATGTTCAAGGATGGTGATGGTCTTGACATCACCCAGTGCTTTGCGCGACAGGGCCTCGTGGGCGGCTTCGACATAAACCGGCTTGTAGCGGTATTGCAGGCCAACTTGCAGCACGGCTTTGTAGTCTCGGGCAATCCGAACCATCTCGGCCGCGTCGGCCAGCGTCGTCGCCATCGGCTTCTCGAGCAGGATGTGCTTGCCCGACTTGACAGCCACCCGCAGCACGTCGATGTGGGTGTAGTTCGGCGTGGCGATCAGGATGCCGTCAACGGCCGGGTCATTGCAGGCCTCTTCCAGTGTGGCATACACCTTCAACGTGCGGCTCGGCGCAAACTGGGCAAACAGGGCCTTGGCCCGCTCGATGCTGCCCGGATTCGGGTCATAGACGCCATGGATGGTTGCCCGTCCTTCGAGCAGGGTCACCAGCATCTGTTCCTGGCCATTGACCCCCACCCCAATCACGTTGAAAGCGTGCCGGGGCGGCGCGCTCCTGAACAGATATTTGTCCGCATCGGGCAGATATCCAAACCGCGGATTCGCGGCGAAGGTGGGGCTGTTGAATTCCTTTCGCTTTGACATGATGGTGTATCGGTGCGGCCGCACGCGCATGTCTGCCGTCCAGTCGCGCTGTCGGATCGAGGATGGGTGAAGTGTACTCCCATCCGCCGCGTCATCATCGCGTCATCGACGATTCAGCCTGCGGTCATCTTGCTGGCTATGATGCTGTCCAGTTGGAACATCCGACTGGAGGAAATCACATGAGTCATATTCAGCATCAGCCCCCTGCCCCGACGTCACTGCCCGGTCTGGAAACCGCCACCCTCGCCGGAGGCTGTTTCTGGTGTCTGGAAGCCGTCTTCGGGATGCTCAAAGGCGTCAAGCGCGTCGTATCCGGATACGCCGGCGGGCGAGTGCCCAATCCGTCATACAAGGCCGTGTGCGCGGGCACCACCGGCCACGCCGAAGCCGTACAGATCACCTTCGATCCGGCGCTGATCTCCTATCGCGATTTGCTGGAGGTGTTCTTCACCACCCACGACCCCACAACGCTGAATCGCCAGGGCGCCGATGTCGGAACCCAGTATCGCTCGGCGATCTTTTATCACAGCCCGGCCCAGAAGGCGACCGCCGAGGCCGTGATGGCTGAGGTGACTGCTGCTGGTCTTTGGCCGGACCCGCTGGTGACTGAACTGGGCCCGGCCGATCCGTTTTTCCCGGCGGAGGACTATCACCAGGACTACTACGCCAACAACGCCGGCCAGGGCTATTGCCGGATCGT
>JAGOCU010000119.1:3214-5445 GCA_017998555.1 Thermoflexales bacterium | reverse complement strand
AGGCGCACATTCGCGGGGTCGAGATTCGCCGTCGGCTCATCCAGCAGCAGGACTTCGGGCGCGATCGCCAGCGCGCGGGCCAGGGCCACGCGTTGGGCCTCGCCACCCGACAAGGTCGCCGGGCTGCCCCGCCCAAAATCCAGAAGCCCGACCTGGCGCAAGGCCTCATCGGCGCGAGAGGCCGCCTCGTGTTCGCCCCGTAACCGGAGTCCATACGCCACGTTATCCCTCACGCTCATCCGCAGCAAGGCGGGGCGCTGAAAGACGGTCGTCACCCGCCGCCGCTGCGCCAACACGACCGGCGCCTGCGCGTCAAATCGCGCGCCCTCGAATTCGATGCAGCCCGAGGTCGGCGGCTCCAAAAAATTCAACAACCGCAGCAACGTGCTTTTACCGGCGCCACTCGGCCCAACCAGCGCCAGCACCTCGCCGCGCTGGATATCCAGATGCTCAACGATGACGGCGGTCCGCTGGCCATAGCGCTTGACAAGCGCGCGCAGGGCGTAAATCGGCTCAACCATGAGTTGACGTCTGGAGGCGGGCCAGCAACAGGTTGCCGGCGAACGCCAGGACCAGCACGACGAAACCAAGCGCAAGCGCCCGGTCGAAATTGCCCTGCCCGGTCTCGAGAACGATGGCGGTGGTCAGCACCCGGGTCTGACCGGCCACATTGCCGCCCACCAGCATGACCGCGCCGACCTCGGAAATGAGGGCCGCAAAACCGCCAACCATCGCCACAACGACCCCCGAGCGCGCCTCGCGCAATACGGCAACGCCGAGTTGAAACTCAGTCGCGCCCAGGGAGCGCACCTGCAGCCGAACGCCCGCATCCACGGCCAGAACCGAGGACAAGGTCAACGCAACTACCATCGGGAAGGCGCGCAGGATCTGGGCAATGATCATGGCCTCAACCGTGAACAGGCGGGGAATCCAGTCCAGATTGAGGCTGCCGACCACTCCCGAGCGCGACAAAAAGACGTAGACGAGCAAGCCGAGTACAACGGGCGGAACCCCCATGCCCGTGTAGAGCAGGGCCATCAGCCAGCGCGGGCGGCGGGGGCGCAGGCCCATCCACACCCCCAGCGGAATCCCCACGATCGAGCTGACGCTCAGCGCGGTCAGCGACATCCGCATCGACACACCGATGATCCCCCACAGCACAGGATCAAAGGAGACCAGCAGCCGAAACGCGGCGCCGAGGGCGTTGATGAGGTCCTGCATGAGCGATGCGGATTATCGTCCGACGACATTGGGCGAGATGACAATCCCCGCGCTTCGCGCGGGGATTGTCATCTCGCCGGATGTCGTCGCGATGGGTTCTAGGGATGAGCCGCCCGCCAGGCCTCGCTATCCGAGTAGAACAAGGGCTGCCCATACTCGGTCTTGCCAAAGGCGGCGATCTTCTCCTGGACCGGCAGCGATGTGATCCAGGCCGCGAAAGCCTCGCCCAGATCGGCCTTGATGCTCGGATACTTGGCCGGATTGACCGGGATGACGCCATACGGGTTCAGGAGCGCCTTGTCCTTGTTTTCGGCAATGGAGTTGCCGCCTACCAGCACCTTGAGACCCTGCAGTTTGGCCGCCTGGGCCAGCCAGGTCGCCCGATCGGTAAGCGTGTAGGCGCTTTTCTCGTTGGAGGCGATCAGGGTTGGGCCCATCCCCTGACCGATCGCCGCATACCAGGCGCCCGCAGGCTCAATTCCGGCGGCCTTCCACAACTCGAGCTCCTTGGTGTTCGTGCCGCTCTTGTCACCCCGCGAAATGAAGTTCGCCGACGCGGCCGCGATGCGCTTGAGGGCCTCGGCGACGCTGGGCAGCCCGCCCACTTTGGCCGGATCGGCGGCGGGCCCAACCAGGATGAAGTCGTTATACATCACGTCCCGCCGGTTGATCCCAAAGCCGGATTTGACGAAATCGTCCTCCTGGGCGCGGGCATGGACAAGCACAACATCGGCGTTGCCATCCTGGCCGAGTTTGATCGCCGCCCCGGTTCCGACGGCCACGACCTTGACCGTGGCGTTGTACTTCGCCTCGAAGTCGGGCAGGATGACCGGGAGCAAGCCCGAGTCATTGGTGCTCGTTGTCGTCGAAAGGATCATTTCCCGGGGCGGGCCCTTGGGCACCGCCGTCGGCGCGGGAGCGGGTGCCGCAGCGCAGCCGGCGAGGCTGAACGCGGCCAGAGTCGTGGCGACAACCGAAATAGACAAACGAAGGGATTTGAACGCTTGAGT
>JAGOCU010000119.1:0-3114 GCA_017998555.1 Thermoflexales bacterium | reverse complement strand
CCCGCGCTGATCGAACCAACGCACAATCTTGAGCGCCTGGAGCGGCACGCCGTCATTGCGCGCGCCGATAATGCTCAGACTCACCCGCTCGGGATGGGGATCCGCCGACATGAGATCGGTGGCGTCGGCCAGCAGCAGCTCGAACCCGCTGTCGTCGAAATGGGCCTCGAGATAGGCCCGCAACGCCCGGTTATCGGGATCGGGCCGGGACGCATCCGTGTCGACGCTGGCGATTGGTGTCGTGTTGCTTACTGGTGTGGATGCGCCAGCCGCCGGAAACAGCGTCCCGTCCTCCACCCGCGAGTACAGCACGGGTCCGCCCCAATCCAGCGGCGCGCCCATCGCTCGAATCGCCTGCCGGGCTTCGGTGAGCGCGGCTTCAATGGGTTGGCCGGCCGCCAGCGCCGCATAGAAGATCTGACTGAACACGACCGCATTTGCGTCCTCGATGGTGAACTGCATCCCGACCACCGCCGCGATGCCGGCTTTGATCATCGCGGGCACCACGCCCGACCAGGCATTTGCGCTGTCGCGCTTTGCGCCTTCGCAGGCGGCCAGCACGGCCAGCCGAATGCCCCGCCCCGAGATGCTGTTGCGCAACACGGGCGCCGGCCAGCGATCTTCGTTGCCCACGGCATCAGCCAGCAGCAACGCGCCGGTGCCTTCCAGCTCGCCCCAGCGCGCGCCCGGCTCTTCCTGAAAGACCCCATGCCCGGCAAAATGGAAAATATGGGCGCCGCGCATGAGTTCGGTCAGCACCCCGAGCTTGGTCGCGTTTTCGATGAACACCGGCGCGATCGCCGGAATGCTGTTCAGCGCGGCCCGGATGCCGCGCAACTCGGCCGGCGTGTTCAGTTGAGTTTGGGTCTTCGGGTTGGCCGTCGCGATCACCATCCGCAATGGACCGGCCCCGATGGGGTCCAGCGAGGCCGACGGCACGCCCGGGATGTTTTCGCGCCGCAACATGCAGATCCTCGGGTCCAGGGCGAGGAAGTTGTCGATCCCTTCCTCGGGGGTCGGCGTGTTTGGGTCGGGGACGAAGACGAATTCCCAGGGCACATTGGCCAGCGCCAGCGCATCGACCCGGATCCGAATCCGCAGGCGCTGGTCATCGCGGCCATACAGGCGCAAGCGGCAGAGCGCGAGCAAGTTTCGGGCGTTGGGCGGGAACAGCGCGCCGGCGAGCGTCTTGCCCATCGCGATCATGTCTTCGGGTTCGAGCGCGCCGTTCGCCAACCGCCGGAAGGTGTCGCGCAGCGCCACGGGCAATTCGGCCGGCTCCGAGCGCAGCGTGTTGTCGATCAGCGGGCTCTGCGAACGGACGTTGAACCGTTCGACCACGGGGTCGCTCGCGTCGTAGTCGACAAGATCGAGGTCAAGATTGATGTAGTTCATTTGGCCAAAGCCTGTTCGACAATCCGCCGGATGCCGGCCACGCGTTGCAAGCCGACGGGCGCATCGACCGCGTCTGCGCCGGCGAAGACGATGTAGCCGCCCAACGCGACATAGGCGGCGCCCAGAAGCAAGGCGCCCTCGGGCAGGGCTGCGGGCGGAAGCAATCCGACGATCTTCAGGCCTTTCAGCAATTTGTCCGCCAGATCGGCCTGTCCCGCGAATTGGCGGCTCAACCCGCCCAGGCCATTAACCGCGCTCGCCCAACGGGCGGCGGGCGGCGCGCTCGCATCGATGCGCGCGCCAAGTTTCGCCCGGGCTTCGGCCGTCCGATACCAGGCCTCCACAACGGTCGCAAACAGGGATCCTGAGGCGAGCCCATCGACCCAGGTCTTCATCTGCGCGGCGGCCGCGTTGGCGGCCGTGTCGCCGAGCAGCGCCCGGATCGAGGCGTAGGCGCTCACCAGGCTGTCGCGGGCGCGCCCATACAACGTGCCGGCCGACTCGTCGCCGATCTTGAAACTCAACCCCGATCCGACCACATCAACCGCCCTGGCCAGCGTTCCAAACCCAAGGCCAGCCAGGC
Source organism: Thermoflexales bacterium (assembly GCA_017998555.1). Lineage (GTDB taxonomy): Bacteria > Chloroflexota > Anaerolineae > J036 > Brachytrichaceae > Brachythrix. The sequence goes on along the minus strand of JAGOCU010000119.1, from coordinate 1,136 downwards.
CTGAAAGCGCGGCCTGCCCCGATTTCGCCGCCCGGCTGCTGACCAGGCTGCAGGCGTCAGCGACTGCGATTTTGGCGAGCTGCCGGGCAGCCCCGAGATCCGCAAACGCCTGGGCATCCACCGTGGCGCGCCGGGTTGTAGTCTCCATCTGACCGGTAGCCAGAATCGCCAGATACGGCTCAACCTCGACGAGGGTGCGGGCGGCCCGGCTTGGCGGCTTTGACCCGTCTGGCGTCCGCGCAACCTCGACCAGATACGCCGCGACGTTTGTCTCCACCAGCGCCTTGGCCAGCAATTGGGCCGCAGCGGCCGAACGCGCGTCATTGCCTGGATCGATCCCGGTGAGGCGGTCTGCGCCGGCAACCGTGAGTTCAGCGGCCCGCGACACGAACTGTCCCGCGGCCTGGGCCGGGTCATCGGCCTGCAGCGCGCGCCGAGCGGCGTCCGCATACGCGCCGATCAGCCGATCGTATCCTTCCATGGTCATGCCTCCCCCGCATACGCCTCGAGCAACGCCGCCCAGCGCCGCTCTCGGGCAAAGGCGGTCTCGGCGTAGAACTTGGAAATGAGCGTTTTGCGCGGGATGGGCAGATAGATCGACAGCCCGCCCACCCCGGCAACATCCTTCCCCCGCGCGAAGGCCGCGGAGATCGCCCCGCCAGGCGCGAGTCGTTGACGCAGCGCGGCGGCGGCCGCGTTGACCTGCGCATCCGCCTTTGTTTTGAGTCGCTCGCACAACTGACCGAGATCGGCCAGGGTGTCGCCCCAGAATCGCGCGGTCTTTGCGTGAGCGGCCCACAGTGTCTGGCGTGTCGCGGGAATGCCCGCCAGAAGCGCATCCGCGAGCGTATCGGTTTGGGTGGCGAGCCCATCGACCTGGCTCAAATCCAGTGCCACCAGGGTCGAGGCGCGTTTGTCGCGCTTCAGGTCGGCGGCCTCGCCAAAGGCGCGCACGATGGCGCCCGCGAGCGCGACAGGCTCGGACGCAGGCGCGGCATTGAAAAGGCTCGCCACGGCTTGATAGGGCCACCCGCTGTCCGGCTCGGGCGCCTCGGAGGCGACCAGCGCCCGGACCGACGACCGAAGTTCATAGACCACCTCGAGATTGGCCATCAGGCAGGCGTCCATGCCCAACA
>JAGOCU010000118.1 GCA_017998555.1 Thermoflexales bacterium | reverse complement strand
GCGTCGACGGCTTCCTCAATTCCCGTTGCGCGCAGGTCAGTGCTGTCGCCCCGCGCATCGGCGCAGGCGAGGCGCAGGGCGGCCCGACGCAATCCCGGGCCAAGCGCGCGAAACAGGTCCCGGTCATAGGCGCCCCCCGTTTTGCGCAGGCTGTCAACGGCGGCTCGCGCGGCGGCCTCGACGATTTCGGCATCGGCGGCGGCGTTGTCAGCCAGGCGCGCCAGCACTTTCCGGATGCCCGGGTTGTAGGTCTCCAGATACGGGATCAGCTCGTGCCGCACCCGATTCCGAAGCATATGGGTGTCGCGATTACTGGCGTCCTCGCGAAAGGGCAATGCCCGCTCTGCGCAATAGGCCGCGATCTCGGCGCGAGGTGCCAGTAGAAGCGGCCGCCACAGACGCAGACCGGGACGCCCCGGCAGCGGTGAGAGCAGCGCGATGCCGCGCAGACCCAGCGTGCCGGTGCCGCGCAATAGCCGCAATAGCACTGTTTCGGCCTGATCGTCGGCGTGATGGGCGGTGGCGATCCAGGTCGCCTTTTCTGTCAGAGCCGTCCGGGCCAGGAAGGCATGTCGCGCCTCGCGAGCGGCGACCTCAACCGACTGTCTGGCGAAGGCGGCGGCCGCGGCGACATCCTGATGGCCCAGATGAAACGGCAGGCCGCGCGCCGCTGCCGCAGCCTGGACAAAGGCGGCGTCTTCATCGGATGCCGCGCCGCGCAATTGATGATTGAAGTGGCCGACCACCAGCGCGAGCCTGTCGTCAAATCGGGTGAGGATGTCGAGCAATGCGATCGAGTCGGCTCCGCCCGAAACGGCAACGACCACGCGAACGGGAAAAACGGCGCGCGCGCCGTCCAGGCTCAAGGCCTGGTCCAGCGCGCGCCGCGCCAGCAACGGAAGCCGTTGCAGGGCAGGGGTCACGAGTTATTTGCCGGTCGCGATGGCCGCGGCCTTGCTGCGGGTGCCCCAGAAGTCACGCTCTTCCCACGCCACGATGAGCGGTACGGCGTTGAAGATCGATGAGTAGGTGCCCGACACGAGGCCCATCAGCAGGACGGCGACGAACTGCTTGATGCTCGCGCCGCCGAACAGCAGCAGGGCCACCATGACAAAGATGTTGACCAGCGAGAGCGCCAGCGATCGATGCAGGGTCTCGACCAGGCTTCGGGTGACGATCTGGGTGAACGGTTCGCCCCGGTGGCGGGTGAGATTCTCGCGAATGCGGTCGTAGACGACGATGGTGTCCTGGACCGAGAAGCCGATCACGGTCAGCATCGCTGTCAGGAACAACGCATCGACTTCCCAATCGAAAAAGAAGCCGAGCAAGGCGGTAAGACCCGCCGCGACGAGCACATCGTGGCCCATCGCGATGATGGCGCACACGCTGTAGCGCAGCGAGTGCTGGGCTTTTCGGAAGGCGTACCAGATGAACAACAACACGGCAATGGATGCCGCAATCGCCGCCCACAGCGCCGCGCTGGTCACTTCGTTTGCCACGCGCGCCCCCACCGATTCGACCGATGACTGGGCCTTGTCGATCTTGGCCAGGTTTGTGTCAAGCGTCGTTCGAATCGTCTCGGCCCGGTTCGCGTCGAGGAAATCCGTGCGCACTTGCCAGGTGTTGTCAGTCTCGATCCCCAGGCGCGAAATCGACGGGTTGGCAAGCCCCTGGGCCACGAGCGCATTTCGCAGGGCATCTTCTGAAACCGGAGTCTCGAACTTCAGGACGAGGCGGGTGCCTTCCTTGAAGTCCACGCTCAACTTCCAGGGCGTGTGGGTGGGCAGGGTGATGATGTTGAAGATCATCGCGACCAGCCCGGGTGCGATGATGGCCAGCGAGATCAGGAAATAGATCCGCCGATTCTTGACGATATTGAACATGACTCAGGCTCCCAGCAACGACGCGCGCTGCGCCTCGTCCTCAATTTCACGCGAGAAGAAACCGCGCATCAATGCCCGGGTCACCACCATCGCTGTGAACATGCTGATGAGGATACCGAGGGCGAGGGTCAGGGCGAAGCCCTTGACGGCGCTCGCGCCGAACGTATTGCCAAACATGAACAGAATGGCGCAGGTGATCAGCGTGCTGATGTTCGAGTCGCGAATCGACGTCCAGGCGCGCGCAAACGCGGCTTCGACCGCGCCCCGCAGCGACCGTCCTCCGCGCAATTCTTCCTTGAAGCGTTCAAGCACCAGAATGTTGGCGTCAACGGCCGTCGCAATGGATAACACAAAGCCGGCAATGCCGGGCAAGGTGAGCACAACCGGCAAGAGCACGTAGACCGCCAGCGTGAACAACGAGAAGAAGATGATCGAAAGGCTGACGACCGCCCCGGGCACTCGATAGTAAGCGATCATGAAGATGACAAGAACGGACAGGCCGATCAGCCCGGCAAAGACGCTCCGCCGAACCGAATCCGCGCCCAGTGTCGCGCCAACGTCCTTCACGCTCTCGATCTTGAGCGGCACGGGCAGCGAACCGTAGTTCAGGGTGACGGCCAGGCTGTTCGCGCCTTCTGGGGTGAATCCGCCCGAGATCTCGCCGCCGGTTGGCAAAGCCGCCCGAATCGACGGGCACTGCAGCACGATGCCGTCCAGCACAATGCACAGCGGTTGGCCGATGTTCTTGCCGGTGAAATCTCCGAATCCGGTTTGGGCGGAGGGTTTGACGCTGAATACGACGACGCTTTGCCCGGCATTCACGCCCACCCGGCTGTTGTTGAGCAGGATCTCACCGGTGAAGGCGGTGCGGTACACCCGCGTGCCGCTTACGGTCTGATTGGCGTCGATCGGCCGGCCGGCGCTCGACGTCTCGGGATACATCAGTGATCGGAACAAGCTAAACGTGGTCGAGATCGGCAAACCTTCCTGCGGCCGATTGGCGACAGTGGCTTCGACGAACTCCAAAACGCCCTGCTTCTTCACCAGGTCAATGGCGGCTTCGCGATTTGTGACGCCGGGGAGCTCGACCAGGATCCGGTCGTTGCCGGCCTGCTGGACGGTGGGTTCGCTTGTGCCGAGGGCGTTCACGCGGCCTTCGATGATCGACACGGCGGATGCCAGTGTCCCGGTGACGAGGCTTTGGCCGGCGGGCAGATCCGCCACCAGAAGCACCTGCAAGCCGCCGCGCAGGTCGAGGCCTTGCTTGAGCTGCAGATCGCGCACCCGCTCGTCTTGCCAGAAGACGAGGCTGCGCACGAATGCCGGCTTCTCAACCGGCGCGGCCAGAAAGGCCGACACCAAGCCGAGCGCGGCGATGATGATGAGAGAGACTATATTGCGTTCACGCATTCCGGAACGGGTCCTTATGGCTGGAATTCCGGTCGTACGGCCGGTAGAAAAGCCTTGAGATTATAGCCGACGAAAAACACGAGGCCCTGCTCCCGGTCCGAGAGCAGGGCCTCACCTGTTCTGAGCGTCGGTCAGCCGACGGGTTCGGCCGGCGCGCCCGGCATTTCGGGCGGCGCGGCGGGCGCCTCGACGGGCGGCGGCAGGATGACCGGAGCGGGCGCGACGACTGCGCGCCGGCGGGGGGCGGCCTTCTTGGCGGCCGGCTTCTTGGCAACGACTTTCTTGGCAACGACTTTCTTGGCGACAGCCTTCTTGGCGACGGGTTTCTTCGAGGCTGCCTTTTTAGGAGCGGCTTTCTTGGCGGCGGGCTTCTTGGCAACTGGCTTCTTTGCGGCGGGCATGGAAAAATCCTCCTGAGAAAGAAATGTTGTTGCGTTGCGCATCATCATCCGCTCGATGCGCGCAACTCTTTTTAGTTGTAGTCCGAAGCGCCACCGTGTCAAGGGAGTCTGCGCCAGCCATGCGCGGCACTCTCACGAATTGATCAGGGGCATTGATTACACTCGGACCAGCCCCAAGACCGACTGGCGAGATGACCATACCCGCGCGAAGCGCGGCAAGGCTATCTTGCCGAGGATAATTGGGAAGGTTCCGATCAAAAAGGAGAAAACAATGTCAACGGCAAAAGCGCATGCGGACTGGAATGGCACCCTCAAGGAAGGCTCGGGAAAGATGGGTCTCGGCAGCGGAGCATATGACGGCGCCTACACCTGGGCGTCACGGTTCGCCGACGGGAAAGGCACAAACCCCGAGGAGTTGATCGGGGCCGCCCACGCCGGGTGTTTCTCGATGTTTCTTTCGGCGCTCCTCACCAAGAATGGAACACCGCCCGTCCATATTCACACCGATGCGGTCGTCACGCTGGGGGATGGCCCGACCATCACGGCGATTACGCTGACCTGTGTGGCCGAGGTTGCCGGCATCGATGCCGCCAAGTTCGCCGAAACCGTCGACGCAGCGAAGAAGAATTGTCCGGTCTCAAAGGCCCTGGCAGCAGTACCGAGCGTCACCGTGCTCGCGACCCTCAAGTAGCTCGCACCGAACACGAATCGGCGGAAACGCGCGTGCCCGGCGAAGCCGGGCACGCGTGTTTCCGCCAGTCTGTCTTCGATGCCACCCTACGGTTGCAGCGTTGAGAACAACCCCGCGCAGCCCATTCCAAGCAGGGTAAAACGCAGCGACTTGCCAATGACAGTCGCAAGGACGAACTTCCACACGGGCATGTGTGTAATACCCGCCAGCATGCCGCCGATGTCGAACAACGGATTTGGGATGGCAGCCAGGGCGAAGACGGTGACAAACCCGTTTCTGCGGATAAAGCCCTCGAGACGGTCTGTCCATTTTCCGGGTGGAACGATGGCCTTTCCGCCCACGCCGGCCATGTATCCGGTCAACTCGCCCAGTCCTGCGCCGAGCCCAGACACGATCCCGGATTGAATCGGGCCAAACAGGGTGCCACCCGCGCAGGCCATGACGAATGACGGCGCTGGGATGATGACGGTGGCATTCCCGAGGATGCTGACGACAAACAGGCCGAGCAGCCCGGCCCGGCCAAGCTGGGCCAGTTCGTGCCGGTAATGGGCCGTCAGATACAGAACGCCCGCGCTTACGGCAACGACCAGGATCAGCAGCCCAATCTGTCGCGCCCGGGCGCCGCGGCGCGGCGCGGCAGGGTCAACTGCGACGGCGGCGCCGGTATCTTCCACGGGTCTGTTTGCAACGTCTTGATTCATCCTGTGCGAGAGCCGGCATTGTAGCCGTATGGCCAATCGTCCGTCACCCTATTCCGAAAAAGCCATATCCCCCGGCGGAGCCGGGGGATATGGCTTTTTCGATGGTTCCTCTCGGGAGGAACTTCAGGCGGTCTCGCGCTTGCTCTGCCAGACCGCCCAGCCGAATGCGCCAACCAGAGCCGCAATGACGACGTAGGAGATGAGCTTGACGGTCGGGTCAGCGACCGCGACGCTCACCACGATGGGGGCGATGATGACCGAGACCAGGTTGATCACCTTGATCATGGGATTCAAGGCCGGGCCAGCGGTGTCCTTGAGCGGATCGCCGACCGTATCGCCGACGACGGCCGCCTTGTGGCGTTCCGAGCCCTTGCCCGTGTTGGCCGCCGGGTCGCGCTTCTCGTCCTCGATGATCTTCTTGGCGTTATCCCACGCCCCGCCCGAGTTGGCCATGTAGACCGCCAGGAGCTGACCGCTCAGGATGATCCCGGCCAGAAACCCACCCAGCGCCTCGACCCCGAGCATCAGACCGACGATGACGGGTCCCGTGACGGAAATGACCGAGAGCGTGAGCAGCTCACGTTGGGCCGCGGCGGTCGAGATGCTGACCACGTTGGCGTAGTCGGGCTCCTTCTTATAGCTCATGATCTCGGGGTCGCGGAATTGCCGGCGGACCTCATTGACGATCAGGCCGGCCGCGCGTTCGACCGCCTTGATGGCGATCGAGCTGAACAGCCAGGGGATGGTTCCGCCGATCAGCAAGCCGATGAAGACCAGCGGGCTTGCCACGTTGATGCCCTGGAGCAGCGGCAACCCGAGCTGGCGCTGCACCGACCCGACGTCGGTCAGGAACGAACCAAACAGTGACACCGCGGCAATCACCGCCGAACCAATCGCCACGCCCTTGGTGATGGCCTTGGTCGTGTTGCCGACCGCGTCGAGGTCGGCCAGGCGCTGGCGGGCGCCGCCTTCCGTCACGCCAGCCATCTCAGCCACGCCGTTGGCGTTATCGCTGATGGGTCCGAACGAGTCCATGGCCACGTTGTTGCCGGTGAGGGTCAACATCCCGACGCCGGTCATCGCCACGCCATACAGCACGTAGGCGCCGGTGTCCTTGGCCTCGCCGCCCCAGATCAGGATCGAGGCGAAGATCGTGCCGGCAATGACGAGCGTCGACCACACCGCGCTCTCCTTGCCGAGTGACATGCCCGACAAGATCGTCGTGGCGGGGCCGCCGCCGGTCGCCTTGACGATGGCCTTGACCGGGCTGAAGTGCGTGTCGGTGAAGAACTCGGTGATCTTGTCGATGATGATGGCCAGGATGACGCCGATCGACACGGACAGGAAGGGACGCCATTCAATCGCGCCGCCGGTGCGCATATACAGGGCGGTCATGATCGCAAACAGCACCAGCGAGAAGGCGGCCGACGAATAGAAGCCACGGTTGATGGCCTGCATCGCGCCGCGAGCCGTGTCGGACGTCACCCGGACAAGATAGGTGCCGATGATCGAGCTCAAGACCCCGATTCCGCGGACGGCGAGCGGGAAGACGATCCACTGCACGCTGCCGGTCAGACCCACGATGGCAAGACCGAGAATCAGGCCCGACACGATCGTGACTTCGTAGCTCTCGAAGATGTCCGCGGCCATACCGGCGCAGTCGCCGACGTTGTCGCCCACAAGATCGGCGATGACGGCGGCGTTCCGCTTGTCGTCTTCTTCGAGGTTTTGTTCGACCTTGCCGACCAGGTCAGCGCCGACATCCGCGGCTTTGGTGAAGATGCCGCCGCCCACGCGCATGAA
>JAGOCU010000117.1:3411-6900 GCA_017998555.1 Thermoflexales bacterium | reverse complement strand
AACCCCCTCCCCCGCGTATACTGCCCGCCTCACTTTGCGGTGCCGCATGACGCGGCTTCCAACAACGCTGGGGCCTCTGCTCCCAGGTTCACAAAGGAAAACCATTCATGTCAACTTCTTCTCTTGTCGCGCGCCTGGGCGCGCTTTGTCTGGGCCTGTTCATCGGTCTGCCCACCCTGGCGATTTCAGCCTCATCCGCTGGTGACACGGCGGTCTATGATTGCGCGAGCCAAAGCGCCATCCCCCAGCCGGAGTGCGCGGCGCTGGTGGCCCTCTACAACGCGAACCCGGGCGCCAGCTTTAGCGCCGGGTGGCTTCAGACCGGAAGTTCTCCCTGCACGTGGACGGGCATTGTCTGCTCCGGCGGCTCGGTGACGGAGATACAACTGACCGGCATCGGTCTGACCAACATCCCCGCCGCCATTGGCGACCTGACCAGGCTCACCCGCCTCGGTCTTGACCAGAATCAGCTCAGCGGCGCGCCCACCCAGATTGGCGGGCTCAGCGATCTGCAGTTTCTGGACTTGTCGAACAACCAGATGGTCAGCTTGCCGGTGTCGCTCGGCAACCTGACAAACCTCGATCAGCTCTGGCTGAACAACAATCAGCTCGTCAGCGTCCCGGCTGGAGTATCCAATCTCATCAGCCTGACGGTGCTGTCACTTCATCAGAATCAGTTGACGGCAGCGCCCAACGTCCAGGCACTCGTGCGGCTGACCACGTTTTCGCTCAACGATAACCAGTTGGCCGTCGCGCCGATCGGCATTGGAAACCTGGTCAGCCTCACCCAATTGCCGCTCAGCCGTAATCTGCTGGTCACGGTGCCGGCTGAGATTGGCAACCTGGCCGGCCTCACCAGCCTGTCCCTGAATGAGAATCGGCTGATCGCCGTTCCGGGCACGATTTCGGGCCTTGCCCAACTCAGCATCCTGGACCTCTCAACCAATCAGCTCTTGACGGTGTCAAGTTCCATTGGGGCGCTCAGCAACCTGACCGAGCTCTACGTGGGCGCCAACCCGATCACGGGACCGCTGCCCAGCGCGCTGCTCGCGTTGAACCTGGTCGAAACATTCTGGTTCCAGGACACGGGGTTGTGCGTACCGAACACGCCCGCGTATACGGCCTGGCTGGGTGGAATCACCACCGTCAACGGCACGAATGCGACCTGCCTTGCGCCGAGGGCGTTCCTGCCCATCGCGCTCAACCCCTGATTTGGGCAGCTGCTGCGAGAGCGATATCCCCCGGCGTACGCCGGGGGATATCGCTCTCGCAGCGTTGTTGGTCCTACCGGTAGAACGTATACCCGTTCGCGATCAACTGGGCGAGCAGGGCCAGGGTATGCGGGGCAATCCCCATCCACACGATCGTCACCGCCGGGGCGATCACGCTGAGGTGCAGCGCGCGAGCCTTGAGCCGGGACCATACATCGGTGATGAGCTGGCGGAGGGTCTCCAGCCGGCTGGCCGCCTCCATCTCGAGGGTGGCCGGGGCGTCCTCCGGCGTGGGTGTGGGCGAGGCCTCGAGCAGCGCGCCCAGCCCGCGCACGACCGCGATCCCGACGCTGGCCGAGGCCAGGATCGACAACATCATCAGCTCCTGATCGCCCAGGGCCAGCGAGCGGATGGACATCCAGCGCGAGACAAAGCCGATTGTGCCCGGCAACCCGGCCAGCGACAACCCGCCGATCCCGATCGCCAGGGGCGCCCAGACCAGCCGGCGCCCGGCTCCGCGCAACGCGTCAAACTCATCGCTCCCGAACTCCTGGCGGAGCAGCGACACGCCCAGGGCCAGCAAGCCAAACGAGATCGCCCGGGCCCCGATCCCGATGGCGATGGCCTCGATCGACAGGACCGTGCCCAGCCCGGCCTGGATCAGCAGCGCCCCGATTTCGACAGCCAGCCCGCAGGCCATCACCCGCCCAAACGAGCGCTGGGCCCAGGCCGTCAGCCCGCCAAAGGCCAGCATGAGAATCCCGCCCAGGTTGGCCGCGCCGGCGATCAGCGGGCTTGCCCGGAACCATTCATATTCCTGGCGAAAGGACAAGAACAGAAACGTGATCGCGCCGAGATAGACCGTCGCCAGAAAAGCGGTCACCAACGGCGGCGCGTCGCGGGCCACCGGGTGGGTCCAGGTGAATATCGGCAGCGCGCCAAGTAGCAGGGCAAACCCGATCAGCAGCAAGGTGACCGCCGGCGCATACGCCGCCGCGTCGGGGGCAACCGCCTGGGCTGCCTGGGCGACGACATAGCCAGCCCCCAGAAAACAGGGCAGGGCGAGGGTCACGATGGTGAGAAAGCGCAGCGCGCCCAGAGTCGCCACCCGATGCTGCTCATGGGCTTCCTCGCGCTCAACCTGGATCATCATCGCGGCCAGCGAGGCCGCCACTTCGAGCGCCAGGGCGCTGAAGACGAAAGGCCGGATCATCAGCGCGACGCTCAGCGCCGACAGCATCGCCAGGCCCAGCGGGACAAACGTCCAGCCCTGGTTCGCCCGGACCGAGAGGGGGAAGATCAGGGCCGCGGCGCTGAAGATCAAGATCAACGCATAACGGTCGAAGTCGCGTACACGCAGGGTTCTCCCCAGAATGGTCAGGGGCGCGTTGAGCTCGATTTGGTAGCTGCCGATGGCCAGGACCGTGCTGCCGCCGGCCGCCGGCAGGGCCAGCAGCAGGATGACAAAGAGGCAGGCCCCGACGGCGATCGGGAGCTCGAAGATGCGCAAACCGCGCAGGGCGAGCGCCGGGATGGCGGCCACCAGCGGGACGGCGACGATGAGCAGGGCGACGGGGAGCATGGCGGTCTAGCTTGGGGCTCGGGCCCGGTCGGCGACGTCGGCCAGGGTGAGATACGAGAGCGCCACGCCCAGGGCCAGGGTCATGAAGCCGAGCAGCACGGCTACGCTGACGCTGGGCTCGAGCGGGGCGTAGATCAACTCGACGCCCGAGATGAACATCAGCAAACCGATCCCGGTGTTGAGGGCCTCGGAGGCCGTGGCGGCCAGGAGCAGCGCGGCGCCGATCAGGACGTAGGCGCTCAGGGCGAAGTCTGGAGTGGCTTTCGGCGGGGGAAAGCGTGTCGCGGCGCCAAAGGCGGCGGTCAGCACAAAGGCCGTGGCGACCGCCCGCAGCAGCACCTGGGCGGGCACGCTCCGCCAGGACGGATGCAGGATGCGCTCAACCGCCACGGACTCGCCACGGGCGGCCCGCTGGTCATCGGCTCGCTGAGCGGCGATGCTCAGCGACAGACAGACCAGGATCCCGGCCAGGATCTTGATGACGGCGACCCCGGGTTGCGACACGCGGGCGAGCATGATCCCGACCAGGACATACTGGCCGATCAACACGGGCAGCGTGACCCGCCAGTTGCGAATCAGCGAGACGACGATGGCCGACGCCACCAGGGCCACCAGCAACGGGCCGGTTGCGAGTTGCGAGAGTCGTTGCAGCAGAAGCGCCAGATCGGTCACGCTGGGGATTATCGCGTATCAGGC
>JAGOCU010000117.1:0-3311 GCA_017998555.1 Thermoflexales bacterium | reverse complement strand
AAATGCGTGTACAACAGGACGCAGGAGATTTTCATGACGACACCCCCCACTGACTATTCCCGCATGTTTGATGTGACCGGCCGCGTCGCGCTCGTGGTGGGCGCGGGCAGCGGCATCGGCCAGGCCAGCGCCCAGGCCCTTGGGGCTTTTGGCGCCCATGTGATTTCGGCCGACGTCAAGGCTGACACGGCCGAGGCCACCGCCCAGGCCATTCGCGACGCCGGCGGACAGGCCAGCAGCCTCGTCCTCGACATGCGCAGCCGGGTCGAGATCGCCCGCGCGCTGGCGACGGTCCCGGCGCCGGACATCCTGGTCTCGACACCCAGCATCAACGTGCGCAAGCCCGTGCTCAGCTACACCGAGGACGAGTTTGATCGGGTGGTTGGGCTGAACCTCAAGGGAACCTTCTTGCTGTTGCAGGAAGTCGCCCGCGGGATGGCCGAGCGCGGCCGGGGCAGCATCATCGTTTTCTCGAGCATCCGCGGCGAAACCGTTGAGCCCGGGCAGGGCGTGTATGCGGCGACCAAGGCGGGCGTGCGCCAACTCTGCCGGGCCCTGGCCTCTGAGCTCGGCCCGATCGGGGTGCGGGTGAATCTGATTGCCCCGGGTGTGGTCGAGACGCCGCTCACCGCCCAGATCAAGAACAACCCGGCCTGGTATCAGGCCTACGCCGAGAAGGGCGCCCTGCGGCGCTGGGCCCAGCCGAGCGAGCTCGCCGGCGCGGTTGTCTACCTGGCCTCGGATGCCAGCTCGTATGTAACCGGCAGCGTGTTGTATGTCGATGGCGGCTGGATGGCCCAGGACGGGCGCTTCACCCCGCCGCTCTAGCGCCATGCTCACCGACCTTGAACAACGCGCCCTGGCCCTCATCGATGATGCCGAGCTCGTCGCCTGGACTCAGGCCCTGACCCGGATCAACAGCGTGTGGCGGCCCGAGCTCGGGCTCGGCGAGGAGGAGGCCGCCCGCTGGGTCGAGGCGCGCTGCCGCGAAATGGGGCTGGAGACTTACTTCGAGTTTGTCCAGCCCGGCCGGCCCAACGTCATCGCCCTGTTGCGCGGCGCGGCAACAACGGGCGAAAGCCATTCGCTTCCAGTCGACGCCCCGCCCCTGCGCGGGCCCACCCTCATGTTCGAAGGCCACACCGATGTCGTCACCGAAGGCGATGCTCAGGCCTGGACTGACCCGCCCTTCAGCGCAACCCTGCGCGACGGCCGGATCTATGGCCGGGGGGCCAATGACATGAAGGCTGGCCTGGTCGCCGCGCTGATCGCGCTGCGCGCGATCGCGCGGTCCGGGGTCCGCCTGCGCGGGAACGCCCTGCTGGGCGCGGTCTGCGACGAGGAGGGCCGGATGATCGGGATCAAGGCCTTCGTTGATCGCGGATGGGCCGATGTCGTTAGCGCCGCGATCGTGTGCGAGCCGGAGGAGAACCACCTGTGCGTCGAGCAGAAGGGCGTCATGTGGGTGCGGGTCGTCATCCGCGGGGTGATGGCCCACGGCGCCATGCCGCTGACCGGGGTCAACACCGCCTATCCGATGGCCCGCTTTCTCGATGCTATTCACGCGCTCGAGGAGCGCGAGATCGTCCGCCATCCGCGCTCGCCATTTCTGGGCCAGCCCAGCATCACGCCCACCATCCTGCGCTCGCCGCCGCCCGGGATGGGCGAGCCGCAGAACAACGTCATGCCCGGCGCAACCGAAGTCGTCCTGGACTATCGGCTGATCCCGGGCCAGAATCCCGAGGCCCTGGTCTCCCAGACCGAGACCCTGCTGCGGGCCGCCATCGCCATTGATCCGCGCCTGACTGGGGACCTGACCGTCTTTGAAGTGCGCCATCCCACCCGGACCGATCCGACCCACCCGATTGTGGCGGCTCTGGCGGGGGCGCACCTCGATCTGACCGGCGCCGCGCCGACCTACGGCGGCGTGCCCGGCTCCACCGACGGGACCATCCTCAACGCCCGCAAGGGCATCCCCATCGTCACCTGCGGGCCGGGCGACATCTTCGTGCCCCATCACATCGATGAATGGGTAAGCGTCGACGAGATCAAGCTCTCAGCCCGCATGTATGTGCTGGCTGCGTTGCGCTACCTGGGCGCCGAATCGCCATGAACAACGATTTGACCGATGTCCCCGGTCTGAAAGTCGGGCACTGGACCGACCCGGCCAACGGCACGGGCTGCACCGTCGTCTTGTGCCCGCCGGAGGGCGCCGTGGCCGGGGTCGATGTGCGCGGGGGCGCGCCAGGCACCCGCGAAACCGACCTGCTCGATCCGACCTGTCAGGTCGAGCGGGTGAACGCCATCCTGCTCGGCGGCGGCAGCGCCTTTGGCCTGGCCGCCGCGGATGGCGTGATGCGCTGGCTGGAGGAGCGCCGGACTGGTTACCCGGCCGGGCCAGCCATCGTCCCGATCGTCCCGGCCGCGATCTTGTTTGACCCCTCGGCGGCCCTGGGCGGCCGGCGGCCCGGGCCTGAAGCCGGCTACGCGGCCTGCGACGCCGCGGCGGCCAGCGCGTTTGCCCAGGGCAACGCCGGGGCGGGCACGGGCGCGACCTGCGGAAAAGTGTTGGGCATGCAGGCCGCGATGAAGAGCGGCCTGGGCAGCGCCAGCACTGCGCTCGCCAGCGGGGTGATCGTTGCCGCTCTCGTCGTGGCGAATCCGTTTGGCAATATCCAGGACTGGCGCACGGGCATCACATTGGCTGGCGCGCGCAATTCGGGCGGCGGCTTCGCTGACCCGGTCGCGGCGCTGGGGGCGCAGGGCCAGGACGTGTCACGCGCCTTTGGCCAGACCAACACGACCCTGGCCGTGATCGCAACCAATGTTCGGCTGAGCAAGTCGGCGATCACTCGGGTGGCGCAGATGGCCCAGGACGGACTGGCTCGGGCCATTCGCCCGATTCACACGATGATCGACGGCGACGTGGTGTTTGCCCTGTCGTGCGGAGACAGGAGCGCGGATGTCAACCTGGTCGGGGCGCTGGCCGCCGATGCGCTGGCCGATGCCATCGCCCGGGCCGTCCGGGCCGCCACGCCTGCGTTTGGCCTGCCCTGCGCGGGTGATTTGGCGCCCGGGCCCTGAGCGGCCCGCGAAGCGGGCCGCTCAGGGCCCGGGCGCCAAATCACCCATCTATGCAATTCCGCGTTTGCGGACTAACATCGGGCGTGGCTCAATTTCGGGTCACTTTTTTCAGGAGGCATCATGCAAGGGTCAGGCAAGTCAGCGAATCCGTGGACGTTTGGCACACGCGAAATGGTGTTGGCCGCCATCTTTGGGGCGATGGTGATCGCCCTGCAAGTCGTCGGCAT
>JAGOCU010000116.1:3800-6953 GCA_017998555.1 Thermoflexales bacterium | reverse complement strand
TCACACCCGCGCGCGGCGAGCATGAGCAGGATGTTGCGTTTGATCCCAAAGTCAAAGGCGACGACGCGCCTGCGGCGCGTCGTCGCTGGCCGGCCGCGATCCAGGATCCGCCACTCGGGGTCACCCGCCTGGCTCCAGGTGTAGGGCTCGGCGCAGGTGACTTCGCGGGCCAGATCCCAGCCATTCATGTCCGGCATCGCCCGAGCCAGGGCGATCAGCCGTTCAGGGTTGGGATCGCTCGAGGACAGGGCCGCCCGCATCGCGCCGCGCGAACGGATGTGCCGGACCAGGGCGCGGGTCTGCAGGCCGCTGATGCCGACCACACCCCGGGTTTCGAGGTATTCGCCCAGTGAGCGTTCGGATCGATAGTTGCTGACGATCGGACTCAGTTCGCGCACCGCAAATCCGGCCACCCAGGCCCGCTCCGACTCGTCATCGGCGGCATTGGCGCCGACGTTGCCGATCTGAGGAGCGGTCATCACCACGATCTGGCGGTGATACGAGGGATCGGTGATGATCTCCTGGTAACCCGTCATCGACGTGTTGAAGACCACCTCGCCTGTGGTGTCGCCGCGCGCGCCGAATCCGACACCGGGCCAGGTGCTGCCGTCTTCAAGCGCCAGAAGCGCGGGGGGAGCTGTTCGACTCATATACGCTTTTTGGCGGCGATATGGCCCGCCCCGGCGCACGCCGGGGCGGGCCATATCGCCGCCAAAAAAAACCTACTTCTTCGTCACCGTGACCGAGACGACCTTGTCCGGCTCGGTCTTGTCATCCGGGCTGATCGGAGCGACCAGGCCCTTGACGATATCGAGGCCGCTCGCAACGGTGCCGATGACTGAGAATCGTCCATCCAGCATCGGGGTGGACGAATACGTGATGAAGAACTGGGCGCTGCTGGTGGTTTCATCGCCCAACAGCCCGACGATGCCGGCTTTGTCAAACGTGCCCGGGGCCGGGTTCTCGACTTCGCATTCGTAGCCAGGCGTGGCATAGCCCGTGCCGCTCGGATCGCCGAAGACGACGGCGCCAATCTCATTGTCATTGACCTGAACCGGGCTGCCGCTGAAGTAGTTCTTCTGGGCCAGGAACAGAAACGAGTTGGCGTTGACCGGAGACATCTTGGGGTCGATGTCGATGACGACATCGCCCTTGCTTGTCTTGATGGTCACCTGGGTGGCAACTTTGGCGTCGAGCACTTGATCGGGCTTGCTTGCCTTGAACCCGCCCTTCGCGGCGTAGGCCTTGTAGAGCGCGCGCTGCTTTGCATACTGGCGGAACTGTGTCGCGAAGTCCGGCTGCGCGAAAGCATCGGTCGGGATCGCCCGCCCGTCCAGGAATACCGTCGGGGTACCCGTGATCTTCATGCCGTCACCCGTCTTCACGTCGCCGGTCACCCGCTCGACCACTTTGGGATCGACCAGGGCCGCGCTGAACTTGGCTTCATCCAGCCCGAGCGTCTTGGCGTAGGCGACGAGCGTTGGCGTAATGGAGGCTGGCGGGGTCTTGTCCCATTCCGCCTGTTTCGTGTAGAGCAGCTCCAGCATCTCCCAGAACTTGCCCTGCTGGCCCGCGGCCTCAACGGCAACCGAACTGACAAAGGCCTTGTCGTGAATGGTGGTGAGGGGATAGTGCCGGAAGACAAGCTTGACGGTGTCGCTGATCTGGCCATAGGCCGCCATCAAGGCCGGATGAAACGCCGCGCAGGCGGGGCATTGAACATCGCCGTACTCAATCATGACCGTCGACGCATCCTTATTGCCGCGGAAGTGATCGGCATCGGTGACCTTGAGCGCGTCGGGCGTAATGTCAAACGTGTCAGACAACGTTGTGCAGACGGCAATGGGCGGGGCGATCGTCGGCGCGATCGGAACCGCGGCCGCGCCGCCCTCGGCTTCGGCGATGTCGATCCGATTGATCTTGTCGCCGATAACGATCTTCTTCACCACATCCAGTCCGACGATGGTCCGGCCAAAGGCGGTGTAGTTGTTGTCCAGGAAAGCCTGGGCGCCAATCGTGATGTAGAACTGGCTGCCGCTGCTCGGAGTCGTATCGGCCGGTCCGCTCTGGCGGGCCATGGCGATGGCCCCGTCGATGTGCTTGAGCTTGATCTCGGGCGGGATGTTGTAGCCCGGTCCGCCGCTGCCGGTGCCGAGAGGATCGCCGCCCTGGATGACAAAATTCGGCTCGACGCGGTGGAAGGTCAGACCATCATAGAAACCGTTCTGCGACAGATAGATGAAGTTGTTGACGGTCTGGGGCGCAGCCGACGGGTCGAGTTCAACCTGGATATCGCCCTTGCTCGTCTTGATCGTCGCCACGTATTTCTTGGCGACATTGATCGTCACGGGCGGGGGCGCCTTGCCCACCTTGCTGCGGTCAGCAGGGCTGAGGGCTGCAAATGGACGGCTCCCCGCGGGCGCCGCCGGTGCGGCGGTCGATGCAGGGGCCGCCGGAGCGGTCGTGGCAGCGGGGTTCGGGGCCACGGTCGGGGCAACAGATACCGCGGCTGCGGTGGGAGCCGCCGCAGGTTTGCCCACGGGCGTCGGGGTTGGTGTGGCCGGGGCGCAGGCCGACATGACGAGGGCCAGAATACCGGCCGCCGCAAAAAGGGACTTTTTCAACATTCCTCCATGGTGCGCGTCGAATACGCGCAAAGACGAAGGATTATAGGCGAAGCTGATGAGGGCATGAGGCGCGTGCGCAGGCGAGGATTCGAATCTCGTCTGTGTGAACGAATGGGCAGGTTGACGCGACCGGATTTTCTTGCATAATCGGCCCGCACTCGGGACCGGATGCGCCGTTGTTGCCGTGAAGATCATCCGACGACTCCGTCAGGCAGGAAACGTAGCCATGAGCAAAGGAAGACTCGAAGCATTCAGCGACGGCGTCATCGCCATCATCATCACCATCATGGTCCTTGAGTTGAAGGTCCCCCACGGCGGTGACCTTGGAGCGCTTGTGCCGCTGCTGCCCGTCTTCCTGAGCTATGCGCTCAGCTTTGTTTTCGTCGCCATTTACTGGAACAATCACCATCACATGCTTCAGGCAGCGGAACGGGTCAATGGGCGCGTGCTCTGGGCAAACGTGCACCTGTTGTTCTGGCTGTCGATCATCCCATTTGTTACGAACTGGATGGGTGAGAACAATTTC
>JAGOCU010000116.1:0-3700 GCA_017998555.1 Thermoflexales bacterium | reverse complement strand
CAATCACCATCACATGCTTCAGGCAGCGGAACGGGTCAATGGGCGCGTGCTCTGGGCAAACGTGCACCTGTTGTTCTGGCTGTCGATCATCCCATTTGTTACGAACTGGATGGGTGAGAACAATTTCAGCGGTCTGCCGGTGACCTTGTATGGCGCAGCGCTTTGGGTGTCCGGGCTTTCCTACTACATCCTGGCGCGAGCGCTTGTCGCCCTTCACGGCAAGGAGTCGGTCCTGGGCGTCGCCATCGGCCGTGACCGCAAGGGTCTTGCCTCGCTCGTCTTGTATTCGGTCGCTGTCGGGGTGTCTTTCTTCTTCGCCCCGGCCGCGATGGCGATCTACGTCGTCGTCGCCGTCATGTGGTTCATCCCGGATCGGAGAATCGAGAAACAGATTTCTGATCTGTGATCGGAAGCTTTGCGCCAACACCAGATCGGGAGAAACGCCCGACGCGCACCAGGCGCGATCGCGTGACAACAAGAGGGGCACCGTGACGGTAAGTCAACTTCTCGACGTTATGTAAACCGCGCACCATAATTCGCTCATCCAACCGTCAGTTTCCGCTCTGATTGCGCCAAATTTCACTATCAGAACCTACCCAACCCGCAAGTTGGGCGGAGAGGCAGGTTTTTGGCAGACCAGACCGACTAGTGTTGGGCCATTCACGGAGGCTTGGCGCCAATGGCGCCCGGCCGAGAAGGAAACGACCCAAACATGATGAAAGCGTCTCGACCGGTGGGGATTGTCGGCTACGGTTCTTATGTTCCGCGCTACCGGCTCCCCGCCCAAGAGGTTTCCCAGCTTTGGACCGACGGCAACTCCCCCGTCCCGGTCCGCGAGAAGTCAGTAAACGGCATCGACGAAGACGTCGCCACGATGAGTATCGAGGCTGCCCGGAATGCGCTCAAGCGCTCCGGGGTGGAACCCCAGGACATCGGGGCGGTCTGGGTCGGGAGCGAAAGCCATCCGTATGCCGTCAAGCCCACCAGCACGATCGTGGCCGAGGCGATTGGGGCCACCCCTTATACCCAGGCGGCTGATTGGCAGTTTGCCTGCAAGGCCGGGACGGAGGCATTTCAGGCCTCGATCGGCTTTGTGGCCGGCGGGATGACCCGTTATGCCATGGCCATCGGTATGGATGCCGCCCAGGGCCGCCCCGGCGACGCGCTTGAATACACCGCAGGCGCCGGCGGAGCGGCATTCCTGCTCGGCGCGGCCGATGAAGCGATCGCAGAAGTTGAAGCGTCGCTCTCCTTTGTCACGGACACGCCCGACTTCTGGCGCCGGCAATACGAGAAATTCCCCGAGCATGCCGGGCGCTTCACCGGCGAGCCGGCCTACTTCCATCACGTGACCAGCGCCGCCAGCAAGCTGATGGCCGAAATGGGCCTGACGAGCAAGGACTTCAACTACTTCGTCTGCCATCAACCCAATGCGAAGTTCCCGCTCAAGGCTGGCGAGGAACTGGGCTTTTCGCGCGATCAGATGAAAGCCGGCATGCTGGTCAACGATATTGGCAACACCTATGCCGGCTCGTGCATGATCGGGCTCACCGCCATTCTTGATATCGCCAAACCCGGCGAACGGATCCTGGTCACCTCGTTCGGGAGCGGCGCGGGCAGCGACGCTTTCGCCATTCGAATGCTCCGGGCGAGCGAGCCGCGCGGCGCGACCAGCACCCGCGCTTACGTCGAACGGCGCAAGGTCATCGACTACGCCATGTACACCCGGCTGAAGGGTTACTACAAACTGAACTAAGGGCCACTAACAGAACCTGCTCCGGAGGCGATATCCCCCGGCTTCGCCGGGGGATATCGCCTCCGGAAACGGGTTTTGTTGGGAGTCCTAAGCGCCTCAGGCGCAAGAGCAAAGAAACAACATGCGGGATGTAAGCATCGTCGGCCTCGGGCAAACGCCCGTGGGAGAACACTGGGACACCAGCCTGCGCGAACTTGGGTTTCGCGCGCTGGAAGCGGCCCTCAAAGACGCCAAGGCCGAGCGGGTCGAGGCGCTGTATGTGGGCAATATGCTGTCCGGTCACCTGACCGGGCAGGAGCACATCGCGGCCCTGATCGCCGACTTTGCCGGGCTGCGCGGGATCGAGGCGATCAAGATCGAGGCCGCCTGCGCCAGTGGCGCGGCCGCGCTTCGGGTGGGCTATGCGATGGTTGCAGGCGGGTTGGCTGACATCGTCGCTGTCGTCGGCGTTGAGAAGATGACCGATCAAGCGCCCGAGACGGTAACAGCCGCCATGTCGATGGGCGTGGACGCCGACTACGAAGCAATGCAGGGTCTGACCCACATGGGTGTCGGCGCGATGCTGATGCGACGCTACATGCACGAGCACGGCTTCAAGCGCGAGGACTTCGCCAATTTCGCCATTACGGCGCACGCCAACGCGGCCGGCAATCCAAACGCGATGTATCGCTCGCCGATCTCGGCCCGGCTCTTCAACGACGCCAAACCGATTGCCGATCCGATCAGTATGTTTGATTCAGCCCCGGCGGCGGATGGCGCGGCCTGCGTGATCCTGGCCCCGACCGAAATCGCGCGCGAATTCAGCGACAAGCCAGTCCGCATTCGAGCGAGCGCGGTGGCCACCGACACCGTTGCCGCCCATGACCGGCGGGATCCGCTGTATCTCGAGGCGGCCGCGATCAGCGCCCAAAAGGCATTCGCCGCGGCGGGGCTTGGCCCGGATGACATCGATCTGCTCGAGACCCACGACGCCTTCACGATCCTGAGTGCGTTGTCGCTCGAGGCTTGCGGCTTTGCGCCGCGAGGCGGCGGGGTGCGGCTGGCCCAGAACGGCGAGATCGGGCTGCGCGGGCGAATCCCCATCACCACGATGGGTGGGCTGAAAGCCCGCGGCAATCCGGTCGGCGCCGCGGGGTTGTATCAAATCGTCGAGGTCGCCCAGCAGATGCGCGGCGACGCGGGAATCAATCAAGTGGCCAATGCCCGGCTGGGCATGGCTCAAAACATCGGCGGGACGGGCGGCACGGTCGTCACCACGATTCTGGAAAGGCTGTAATCAATGCGGGACACATAGGCCGCGACAAAGACGCTTCCGGAGTTTCACTCCCCGGCTTCGCCCGGAAGTGAAACTCCGATACGGTGTCTTGTGAGGCGGCCCGAGGTGTTCCAGGAGGACTGACATCATGGAAGTTGCGCGATATTGGAGAACGACCCGGCAGCGCTATCAGCTCGTGGGCGAAGTGTGCCCGAATTGCAACGGCAAGATCTTCCCGCCCCGGGACGTCTGCCCGACCTGCGAGAAGGAAGCCAAGACGCCATTTGCCTTCAGCGGCGTGGGCGAGGTCTACTCGTACAGCACCGTCTATCAGGCAGCCGCGGGCTACGAGAAGGCGACGCCCTACACCGTGGCGATGATCCGCCTCGCTGAAGGCCCGCTGGTCTCGGCCCAGTTGACCGACATCGATGACAAGGACGTGTCAATCGGCATGCCGGTCGAGATGGTCACCCGCGTGTTGCGCGAGGACGGTGATCGGGGCATGCTGGTCTACGGGTATAAGTTTCGGCCCGTGATGGGATGAGTGGTGACATCACGATCCCCGCACTTCGCGCGGGGATTGTGCTGTCACCGCGTGTTTTCAGGGTGGCGTGACGAAATCCGCCAGATTGAAAACAGCCGTGCGTCAGTGACGCACGGCTGTTTCTCGTTTTCGGGCGTCACCCACC
>JAGOCU010000115.1 GCA_017998555.1 Thermoflexales bacterium | reverse complement strand
TGCCCCTGCTTCTGCAAGGCCTCGAGGCTGACCTCGCGCCGCTCAACCTCGACATCGCTGGCCCGCCACATGAACATGAAGGCGCTAAGCGCCATCCCGATCAGGATGGCTTCTGTGAGGTCGAGCCATGCCGTTGCCAGCATGGTCGCGGCAAAGGCCAGGATCGAGCTCTTGAAGCGGTGGCCGATCATCCAGCGAATTTCGGTCCACTCGTTCATCCGGATGGCAGTCGCCACCAGGACGCCGGCCAGGGCCGCATGCGGGATGATGGCGATGACCGGGCCAAACACGAGCACGCAGGCCAGCAGCAACAGCCCGTGAATGATGCTCACCATCCGAGTTTGGCCGCCGCTGGCGACGCCGACGACCGAGCGGGCCACCGCCGCCGTCGAGGGTACGCCGCCAAAGAAAGGGATCAGAATATTGCCGATGCCCTGAGCGACCAACTCCTGATCGTTGTCGATCTTCCTGCCGGTGGCGCGCGCGCACACGGCGCCGCACAAAAGCGACTGGATCGAGCCGAGGGCGGCGATGCTGAAAGCCGGCACGATCAGATCGGGGACGGATGGCAGCAGGTCGAGACTCAGCGTCAGGCGATCATTGAGCAGGATGGCGCGTGGAATGTCCCCGATGACCGGCACATTGAAATTGAGAATCCGCGACAGGGCGGTCGCGAGGACAAGGCCGATCAGCGAGCCGGGCACAACCCGGGTGATGCGTTTGGGCAGCAGAAACATGGCGGCCAGCACGATCCCACCGCACAAAAGCGTCTGCCAGTTCACGGTGAAGCCGCCCCGCAAATAGCCAAACAGCTTCTGGATCGAGCTTGACGCGACCGGTGTGGGCGCGCCGAGGAGATTGTCGATCTGGCCTACCAGGATGATGATGGCGATGCCGCTGGTGAAACCGGTGATGACGGGCCGCGGGATCAACCCGACGACGCGCCCCAGTCGAAAGATCCCGAGGGTAAGAATGATCAGGCCGGACAGCAGACCGACGATGAACATTGCGTTCAGACCAAAGCGCGTGGCGATGATGATCAGGACCGCCGACATCGCCCCCTCCGGCCCGCTGATCTGGAAGGACCCGCCTGACAGGCCTCCCATGATCAGCCCGGACAGAATCGCGGTGACCAGGCCCGCGGCAGCTGTCGCTCCGGCGGAGATGCCGAAGGCCAGGGCGAGCGGCAACGCGACGGCCGCCACCGAGATCCCGGCCAGCGCATCCCGCTGGAAGGTGGCCATCGTATATCCGGCGAACTCGCGCTTGAGAATGCGGGGCAGGACCAGGAAATTGGACAGGTTCACGATGCGAGCGGCTCCTTGAAGTCGTAGAAGTTCCCGCTGACCCGCCAGCGGGTGCCGTCGGCATCACAGATCATCACATCGCCGTCCCGGCGCAGCGGCGCGCCCGAGCGCGGGCTGACAAAGCGCGCGCGGTCGGCATCAGCGACCGCCGCGCCCGGCACGGTATTGCGAACAAAGACGCTGGGCGACAGCGCGCCCAGCGGCGCGCTGAGCTGCAGGGCGGCGTCGACGGCCACCATCGCCTGCACCGGCAACACCCGCTTCAGCGGGCCGGCCCGCAGATACGACACGGCCAGGCTGCGCCCGGGCCCAAACCCGGCCGCCCGCAGGGCCCGCTCGACATAGCGCGGGTGAAAGTCGAAGTTGAGTTTGACAAACTCGACCGGCTCCGGTGTATACGGACTCCACG
This sequence comes from Thermoflexales bacterium, assembly GCA_017998555.1. GTDB lineage: Bacteria > Chloroflexota > Anaerolineae > J036 > Brachytrichaceae > Brachythrix. The sequence continues at coordinate 5,336 of JAGOCU010000115.1, read as the reverse complement.
TCTGGCGACCCAGCGCATAACGGGCGATTGCTTTCAGGTTGCGTTTGTTGGCGTACTCCAGCACAAACACCCCGCCCGGCGCCATGGCGGCCCGAATCTGGGCCAGGGCGGCCGGCGGATCGGCCAGGTGATGCAGCACTCGCACCATCGTCGCCGCGTCAAGGGCGCCCGGGGCGAAGGGCAGATGGTAGATGTCGGCGGCGACAAAGGTGAAGCGCGGATCCGACCCCCAGCGCTGCATGGCTTCCTCCAGCAACGTGCGCGAGTAATCCACCAGCACGACCTCGCGATAGCCGGCGTAGAGATCGGCCAGACGCCCAAAACCGGCCCCAAACTCGGCGATGCGCCCGCCGGCCGGAGGAAGCAGGCGCTTCAACGCCACGCGCTCGGAGGCGTCTTCGTAATGTCGATCGGCGTTTTTCCAAAAGCGGGTTTGATAGTCGGAGCCTTCGTAGTCGCAAATATCGGGCATTGTTGCGGAATTATACGGTTTGGCCGCTGTGCAAACCTTGTGCAATCACTCAGAAAACATTCATACGCGTTGTTATACTGATGGTTGTCTCAACAACAAGAACAAGCCATGGACAACTTGCCTGACGATCCCCGCACGCGTTTCGGCATGGTGATCGGCGGCGTCTATCGGGCCATGTTGCGCCGGTTGGGGCGGCGCTTTGTCACCGCGGGCTACAACGTCACGCCCGAACAATGGTCCGTGCTGCTGCACCTGTGGCGGTCGGATGGCCCTTCCCAACAGGCGCTGGCCGATCTGACCGATCGCGACAAACCGACCATTGCCCGGATGGTCGATGTGCTCGAGAAGCGCGGGCTTGTGACCCGAAGCAGCCACCACAGCGATGGCCGGATCAAACAGGTCTTTCTGACCGAATCGGGCCAGGCCGCGCGCGCCGGCCTGCTCGCCGGCAGCCGGGTTGCCCTCGATGACGCGCTGAACGGCATCGAGCCCGGCGAACTCTCTGTGGCCTTATCTGTTTTGGAGCGCATGCGCGCGAATCTGGAATCACTCTCAAGCGAGGACTCATCTCATGCAAACGAATCAACCGTCCGCCCAGCGGAAGCCTGACGCCTCTGGCGCGGGCAAAGCCAGGCTTCCCTTTGTGCTGGTCACCGTGCTGATCAACATGGCCGGGATTGGCATCATTGCGCCCGTCTCGCCCTTCATCGCCGAGCGCTATGGCGCGGATGGCTTCGCCATCGGCATGCTGTTCACCGCCTACTCGATCGCGTCGTTCATCGCCTTGCCTGGTCTGGGCGCGCTGAGCGATCGTTTCGGCCGCAAGCCCGTGCTGCTGATCAGCCTGCTCGGCTCCGCGGTCGGCTATCTCATCACCGGCATCGGCGGCGCGTTGTGGGTGCTGTTTCTCGGCCGCATCATCGACGGCCTGACCGGGGCCAATATCAGCACGATCTATGCCTACGTCTCTGATGTGACCGAGCCAAAGGAGCGCGGCCGCACCTTCGGCCTGCTCGGCGCGATGGCCGGGCTGGGCTTTGTGATCGGCCCCATCGTTGGCGGGGTCTTTTCGCAGATCAGCTATGAGGCCCCGCTCTTTGTCGCGGCCGCCATCACCCTCGCCAATGTCGTGTGGGGATGGGTCTCGATGAAGGAATCGCTGCCCGTCGAGCGGCGCGCCACGTCCATCACCCTGGGCCAGCTCAACCCGGCCACCCAGCTCGCCGGCGCGCTCAAGATGCCGATGTTGCGCTGGACGCTGATCGCCACCCTGCTGGTCGCGCTGACGTTCGCCGGGCTGCAGGCCAACCTGTCAGTGCTGCTCAAGGACACCTTCAAGTGGGGGCCGGATGCGGCTGCCGTCATCTTCACCGTCTTTGGGGTGATTGGGATCGTTGTGCAGGGCGGCCTGGTTCGCGCGCTCGACAAGCGCGTCCCGACCGAGCGGATGGCCCTGGCCGGCCTCGTGCTGATGCTCGTCTCGTTTGTCATGATGGGCTTTGTGCCCGTCCTGCTCTCGCCCCAGCTCGTCTTTGCCGCGGTGGTGGTGATGGCGATTGGAAACAGCCTGGTCACACCTTCACTGGCCACCCTGATCAGCGCGGTCGTTGGCCCGCGCGATCAGGGCCGGGTGCAGGGCAGCAGCCAGGCGCTGCAGTCGCTGGGCCGTATTGCGGGCCCGGCCTTCGGCGGATCGCTTTACGAAAGCGTCGGCCATGGCGCGCCCTACTTCGCGGGCGCCTTCCAGCTTGTGCTCGCGGTCGCGGCGCTGGTCATGTCCATCCCCGCCCTGAATGCCGCGCGCGCTCAGGCGCCCAAACCGGTTGTCGCCGGGAAGTAGCTGTCTCGAAAGCGAAATCGCCCGGCCTAGGCCGGGCGATTTCGCTTTCGGCGTCAAGATCAAAGCTGTTTGACGAGGCGATCCACGCCGGGAAAGCCGCCGAGGCCGGCCGTGGCGCTTACTCGAAACGTCTCAACAACCCGATAGCCCAACCGCTCAAACAGGCGGTGGGCCGGGTCGTTGCCGATTTCGGAGGTGCACGCGCAGGCGGGCAGGCCCGTGGCGCGGGCGTGGTCCTCGACATGCCCAACGATCAGCGCGCCAATGCCGATCCGGCTGAATTCCGGCAGAACCGCCAGCGCGTCCAGGAAATACTCCCCTGGCCTGGCTTCTGGGATCGCGGCCAGGGGCAGCGCGCGGAGGACGAAGCGGCCAAAGCCGGGAAGACCGCGGAGCCTCAGCATTTGGCGCGCGGTTGCCAGCGCGATATGGCCCATCCGAGCGTGCGGGTAACGGAGCGCCAGGCCAACCACTCGGCCGGCCGCCACTGCAACATCGGCGAATTCATGGCTGAAGCGGCTCCCGCGCCAGGCAAACAAGGCTGCCCAGGTTGCCGCTGCGCGCGCGGGATCTCCGCCGCCAAACAGGATCGGCCCGATCTTGCCCATCGCCAGGGCGATCAGCGGCGCCGCGTCCTGCGCATCGGCGGCGGTCGCGGGTCGGATGGAGACGTTCGTCCCCGTCACGCCCCGAGCGCGGTCGCGGCGCGGAGGAGCCGGGCGCGCGCCTCGGCCGCAATGCTCATCAGCGCCTCGTCTGTTTCAAATCCGCCCACCCGCAGAAAGACATCCGGGTCGGCGATGCGGACGACGCTGCTGCGCTCGCCGCTCGACTCGACCGTGACGGTGCAGGGCAACATCAAACCGGCCCGCGCGTCGCGCGCAAGCGCCCGATGGGCGAGCGGTGGATTGCATGCGCCCAGGATCGCGTACGGCCGGAACTCGGCCCCGATCTTCTCCTTGAGCGTGGCCCGCACGTCGATGCGGGTCAGTATCCCAAAGCCCTCGGTCTTGAGCGCGGCCGTCACTTTCTCAAGGGCCTCGTCATACGGAACGGGGAGTTGGACCACAAATGCAAGTTCTTTGGTCATGATGATTCATTATCGGCCTTGCTCTTCAGCGCAGCGGTTGTCCCAGGAATCGCCCGGCAAGAACACACTCCCCGCGCGTCGCGCGGGGAGTGTGTTCTTGCCGGATGAAGTCGGCGGTCAGTACGGGCGCAGGCGCGTCGCGTCCTCGACCAGCACCTCGTCATCCGTCCCGATCACCACACTCACCGACCACATCGGATTCCCGGCCGCATCGTTGATGACGACCCCGTTCGCGCGGCCCGGGGCGGTCCGATACCGGATGAGCCCCTCGCGCGCGAGCAGCGCGGCCAGATCCGCATCGGAAGCCTGCTCGAGACCCAGGATTGAGAAGAAGAACGTCAGGACCGTCACGCCGGCCTCAGCCCACGCCTCAGCCCGAAACGGGCGCCCGTCAGTCAGCGTGCCGGCATCCCATCCGATATCGACGCTGCCGTCTTCGGGTGAAGCCCGGCGGCGGGGCGCGTAGTTGGATCGATCGGGCTTGGGATACATCGGGTTTTTGGCGAGATCACGATTCGAGCGCTTCGGGCGGGGATCGTGACCTCGTCCGTCAGCGACCTGAAATGAGTCGACGCAGCCTCGGCGGGCGGGAGGCCGGCGCTGTTCCCCGCTCGGAGGCTGGCGCAGCGAGTTGCCACTCCACGACCTCAGCATCGACAAAGTCCTGTCCGATTGCGCGAAAGACCGACACCCGATGATTGCCGTCCTGGACGAAGTACTGGTCGCCGATCTGGACCAGGCTGATAGGCGGGAGCGGATCGCCGCGGATCGCAGCCGTAGCGATGCTCAACCAGCGATCTCGGGTGTTCTCGTTGAGCGGGTGAAAGTCCGCGTCAAAGTCAGCCGAACGCCCGCTGCTGCCACGAATTGCCTTGACCGGTACGATCTGCAAGCCGCGCGACACACTCCCAGTCAACGTCGCGCGACGCGCGATGTCATCCAGATCGGCGAGCATCCGTTGGGGCGCCCCAAGCCGGCCCAGCAGGCGCGTCCAGCGGGCTGAACGCGAAGCGCTCCGAAAACTCTGGAGTGCTTTCAAGGCGTCGATTTCGCGCCGCGGGCGGCGCGTGGGCGCGTGGGAGGGTTCGGAGATCCACACCCCATCCCGCGCGGAATCAATGTTCATGTGTGCCCGGTTCTCCTACCGCTCGAAACGGAGTATGCGCCAAACCTGACCCTTGGCGTGGGCCATTGGCGCACCCGCCGTGGCATTTGCCGTAGACAGCACTTACGGCTGAGACCGGGTCTGGGTTGCGCTATTTTGGCTTCAGGATGTTCCGGTTGTCCGTCCCTGTCTCAAAATCGGTCAGATTCTGGATCGTCGTCGCCGCGATTTCGTTCAGGGCCTCGTGGGTGAAGAAGGCCTGGTGCCCGGTCACCAGCGCGTTGGGGAAGCTGACCAGGCGGGCGAACTCGTCATCGGCCAGGATCTGATCCGAACGATCCCGGAAGAAAAGGCCATCCTCCTCCTCGTAGACGTCCAGGCCCACCGCGCCAAGTTGCCCCGATTTCAGGCCATCGATGACGGCCTCGGTGTCGACCAGCTTGCCGCGGCTGGTGTTGATCAGCATCACCCCGCGTTTCATCCGGGCGACGGCGTCGCGGTTGATGATGTGATGGGTGCTTGGCAGGAGAGGGACGTGCAGGCTGATGACATCGGAACGGGCCAGGAGCTCATCCAGCGGGACGTAAGTCATGCCCAGCGCCAGGCAGTCCGGGTTGGGCGATACGTCATAGCCCAGCAGCGTCGCTCCAAAGCCGGCCATGATCCGGGCAAAGAGCGCGCCGATGCGGCCGGTCCCGATCAACCCGACCGTCTTGCCGTGAATGTCGTGGCCTTGCAATCCCTCGAGCGAGAAGTTGTTTTCGCGGGTGCGGTTGTAGGCCCGGTGAATCCGCCGGTTGAGTGTCATCAGCAGCGCAACCGCGTGCTC